>NZ_JBFULE010000012.1:0-29739 GCF_056400485.1 Roseateles sp. P5_B10 | reverse complement strand
ACGCCGAGCCTTTCGCTCAGGCCAACCAGGAGGCCCAGCGTGCCGAGTTGCGCGCCGGCCGCCAGCTCGCCGAGCAGCGTCTGAAGAGGCTTGAAGGACTGGAGGGCACGGTGCCGCGCAAGGAGATCGAGGCCGCGCGCCTGGAGGCCAAGTCCCTGGCCGCGCGCGAGCGCAGCATCGCCGCCAGCCTGGATCAGCGCGAGCCGCTGCGCGCGCCGGTGTCGGGCGTCATCGCCCGCACCGAGCTGATGGCCGGCCAGGTCATCGACGCGCGTGACGTGCTCGTCGACATCGTTGACCCGGCGCGGCTGATGGTCGAAGCGCAGACGGCTGACGTGACTTTGGGCCAGCGCATTGCCAACGCCGAGCTGGCGGACGTCAGCGGCGTGAAGCTGCAGCTCGCCGGCGTGCCCCGTGCACTGCGCGACGGCAGCTTGCCGCTGAGCTTTCGCGCACAGGCCGACAAGGCCATGCCATTGGCCGTGGGCCAGACGGTCACGGTCATCGTCGCGCTGAAGGACAAGGCCAAGGGCATCGTGCTGCCGGCCGAGGCCGTCGTGCGCAGCCCCGTCAACGAGGCCGTCGTGTGGATCAAGACCGGCGGCGAGCGCTACATGCCGCAGCCGGTGCAGGCTAGGCCGCTGGACGCGAAGACCGTGCTCGTGACGCGCGGCCTGGCGGCGGACAACCGCGTCGTCGTCGTTGGCGCGGCGCTCATCGCGCAGATCCGCTGAAGGGACGGCCATGTTCAACTGGATTGTCCACACCAGCCTGCGCAACCGGCTCTTCGTTCTGGCCATTGCTGCACTGCTGATGGCCTATGGCGGCCTCACCGCCTGGCGCACGCCGGTCGATGTCTTCCCCGACCTGAACAAGCCCCAGGTCACCGTGCTGACCGAGGCCGGCGGCATGGCGCCCGAGGAGGTCGAGCAGCTCGTCAGCTTCCCCATCGAGACGGCGCTGAACGGCATGCCGGGCATCACGCGGGTGCGCTCCACCTCGGGTGTCAGCCTTTCCATCGTCTACGCCGAGTTCGACTGGGGCACCGACGTCTACCGCAACCGCCAACAGGTGTCCGAGCGGCTGGCGCAACTGCGCGGCCGGCTGCCGGGCGACATCGCGCCGGTCATGGGCCCCGTCTCGTCCATCATGGGCGAGGTCATGCTGATCGCGTTGCCGCTGGGCGCCGGACAGGCGACGCCGATGCAGGCACGCGAGTACGCGGACTTCGTGTTGCGGCCTCGGCTGCTCGCCATCCATGGCGTGGCCCAGGTCATCCCCATCGGCGGCGAGGTGCGCACGCTGCGCGTGGAGCCCGACACGGTGCGCATGGCCCAGCTCGGCGTGTCGCTGACGCAGGTGGAGCAGGCGCTGCGCGGCTTTGCGAGCAACGCGGGCGGTGGCTTCATCGATCTGAACAGCCGCGAATACCTGATCCGCCACCTTGGCCGCACGCACCGCATCGAGGACCTGCAGGGCATCGCCGTCGCCTGGAAGGACGGCCGCGCCATCCTGCTGGAGCAGGTAGCCAACGCGCGCTTCGCCGCCGGCTTCAAGCGCGGCGACGCCGGCTACAAGGGCGCACCGGCCGTCATCGTCAGCGTGCAGAAGCAGCCGGACGCCGACACGGTGCAGCTGACCAAGCAGATCGAGACGGCCCTGGGCGAGCTCGAGCCCGGCCTGCCCAAGGGCCTGAGCGCGCCCCAGGTGCTGTTCCGCCAGGCCGACTTCATCGAGGCCTCGATCAGCAACGTCACCGGCGCGCTGCGCGACGGCGCCATCATGGTGGCCATCGTGCTGTTCGCCTTCCTGCTGTCGGTGCGCACGACGCTGATCTCGCTGATCGCGATCCCGCTGTCGCTGGCAGTGACGGCACTCGTGTTCCGCCTGCTCGACCAATCCATCAACGTGATGACGCTCGGCGGCTTGGCGATCGCCATCGGCGAGCTGGTGGATGACGCGGTGGTTGACGTCGAGAACATCCAGCGCCGCCTGCGCGAGAACCGGGCGCTGGCCCACCCGAAGCCGGTGCTGGAGGTCGTGCGGGCCGCGAGCGTCGAGGTGCGCACCGGCATCGTCTACGCGACGCTGATCGTCGTGCTCGTCTTCGTGCCGCTGTTCGCGCTGCCGGGCATCGAGGGGCGGCTGTTCACGCCGCTGGGCATTGCCTACATCGTGTCCATCCTCGCTTCGATGCTCGTGTCCATGACGGTCACGCCGGTGCTGAGCGCCTTCCTGCTGCCGCGCATGAAGCGGCTGGACCATGGCGACAGCCCGCTGGTCGCGCGGCTCAAACGCTGGGACGAACGGCTGCTGACCTGGTCCTTCCCGCGCGCGCAGCTGCTGATCGTCTCGGCGGTGATCGCCGTGGCTGCCGCCGCGGCCAGCGTGCCGTTCTTTCCGCGCGCCTTCCTGCCGGCCTTCAACGAGGGCTCCCTGGTGTTGTCGCTGATGTTCAACCCCGGCACGTCGCTGGCCGAGGCCAACCGCATGGGCGCGCTGGCCGAGAGGCTGATCGGCCAGGTGCCCGAGGTGACCCAGGTCGGCCGCCGCACCGGACGCGCCGAACTGGACGAGCATGCCGAGGGCGTGCACTCGTCGGAGATCGACGTGGACCTGCGGCGCGGCGGCAAGCCCGTCGACCGCGAGGCGGTGATGGCCAGCATCCGGGCCCAGCTCGCCTCGCTGCCCGCCCAGGTCGCCATCGGCCAACCTATCTCGCACCGGCTGGACCATCTGCTGTCGGGCGTACGGGCGCAGGTCGCCGTGAAGATCTATGGCGACGACACCGACACGCTGCGCGGCCTGGCCGAGCAGATGCGGGCGGGGCTGAGCAGCGTGCCGGGTCTGGTGGACCTCACCGTCGAAAAGCAGGTGCTGATCCCGCAAATCGCCGTGCGGCTGGACCAGCGCAAGGTCGCCCAGGCGGGGCTCTCACCCGGTGAGGCGGTGCGCGTGCTGCAGGCGCTGACCGATGGCGCGCATCCGAATCAGGGAGCGCAAATCGTCGACGGCCAGCGCCGCTATGACCTGGTGCTGCGCCTGCCCGACGACCAGCGCGGCCCGCAGGACTTGGCGCGCACGCTCATCGACACACCGGCCGGGCGGTTGCCGCTGTCCAGCATCGCCACCGTGGAAGAGTCCGACGGACCCAACCAGATCGGCCGCGAGAACGGCCGCCGGCGCATCGTCGTCTACGCCAATACGGACGGCCGCGACATGGGCCGCGTCATCGGCGACATTCGCCAGGTCATCGCCAAGACGGCGCTGCCCACCGGCGCCTTTGTCAGCCTGGAGGGCCAGTTCCAGGCCCAGGAGCAGGCCACGCGGCTCATCGTCGGCCTGTCGCTGGTGTCGCTGGCGATGATGTTCCTCGTGCTCTACACGCGCTACCGCTCGGCGGTGCTGGCCGGCATCATCATGGCCAACATCCCGCTGGCACTGGTCGGCGCCGTCATCGCGATGTGGCTGGCCGGCGTGACGCTGTCGGTGGCAACCATGGTGGGCTTCATCACGCTGGCCGGCATTGCCACGCGCAACGGCATCCTCAAGGTCAGCCACTACATCAACCTGTGCCGCTTCGAGGGCGAGCGCTTCGGCCGGCCCATGATCGTGCGCGGCTCGCTGGAGCGGCTGACGCCGGTGCTGATGACGGCCCTCGTCGCTGCTTTCGCGCTGACGCCGTTGCTGCTGGCGGGCGACGAGCCGGGCAAGGAGATCCTGCACCCGGTGGCCGTCGTCATCTTCGGTGGCCTGGTCAGCTCGACGCTGCTGGACACGGTGCTGACGCCGGTCATCTTCTGGCTGGTGGGTGAGCGCCCCTTGATACGGCTGTTGCGGGATGAAGAGCCCTCGGCGGGCGCGCAGGAGGCTTTCTAGACGTTGATCGAGGCCATGCGGCGCCGCACGCCATCAAGTAACGTGCCGTCATGACGAAACGACTGATTGCTCTGGGCGTCCTGCTCGCCACTGGCATGCCACTCTGGGCGGCCGATGCGGCCCGCGACAACGGGACGCTAGCAGCCAGGGCCGAGGCGGTGTTCGGCAAGCAGGCGGGCCAGAGCTTCGATGCGCCGGCGGTCAAACCGAGCGCCTTGGCGCCGCGCACGGAGAGCGTGACGGTGACGCTGGCCCCGGGCAAGGGCGCCGAGGTCCAGGCGGAGCTCGACGCCGGCCAGGGCATGGTCTTCCACTGGTCCGCCAGTGGTGACGTGGCCGTGGACCTGCATGGCGAGCGGGCCGGCTCGAAGGACGAGTACACCAGCTACGACATCGAAGCCGGCCAGCGCCAGGGCGCCGGCACCTTCGTGGCGCCGTTCGCAGGCACGCATGGCTGGTTCTGGAAGAACCGCAACCAGCAGCCGGTCACGGTGACCGTCACCATCACGGGCTTTCACAAGCGCCTGGTCCGGCACGGCGGTCAGCCCTGAGAGCGAAACCGGACATGCCCCTTCACCTGAACTTCCCTGCGCTGCGCGGTGGCCTGCTGGCCCTGCTGGCGGCCGCGCTGTTCGGCGTCAGCACGCCCCTCGTGCAGAAGCTCGGCCAAGGACTGGGGCCGTTCACGACCGCGGCGTTGCTGTATGCCGGCGCTGGTCTCGTCGGCGCACTGCTGCGCCAGAAGGCGGAGAAGGAGGCGCGCGTGCTCCGCTCGGACCTGCCACGCCTGCTGGCCGTCGCCCTCTTCGGCGCGGTGATCGGCCCGGTGGCGCTGGCGTGGGGATTGCAGCGCACCAGCGGCACCGGCGCGTCGCTGATGCTGACGCTGGAGGCTCTCTTCACGGCCGTGCTGGCCTGGCGCCTCTATGGCGAGACCATGGACCGGCGCGTCTGGGCGGCGATGCTGCTGCTGCTCGCAGGCGGTGTGCTGCTCATCCTTGACCAGGGCCTAGCGTCAAGTGGCCAATGGGTCGGGCTGCTTGCCGTGCTCGCGGCAACGGCCGCCTGGGGCACGGACAACACCTTGTCGCGCGCGCTGGCTGAACGCGATCCCGGCCAGGTCGTGCTCGCCAAGGCTGCGCTGGGCGCTGCGGCAACGGCGGTGCTGGCCTTCGTCGCGGGCGAGGCGATGCCCAGCCTTGGCGCAGCGGCAGGGTTGATGGGCATTGGTGCGACCGGCTATGGCCTGAGCCTGCGCTTCTACCTGCTGGCCCAGCGCGAGTTCGGCGCAGCCCGCACGGGCTCCGTCTTCGCGTTTGCACCCTTCATTGGCGCCGCGCTGGCCTTCGGATTGGGCGACCGTTCAGCCGGCTGGGGCATGGCGGCGGGGGGCCTGCTGATGCTGCTGGGTGTCGCGCTGCACCTGGCCGAGTCGCACGCGCATGAGCATGAGCACGAGGCGCTGCAGCACGAGCACGCACACCGGCACGATGACGGGCATCACGACCATCACCATGATCCGATGCCCGAAGGCGCGCACAGCCATCGGCACCAGCACCAGCCCGAGCGCCACAGCCATGCGCATGTGCCGGACGCCCATCACGGGCATGACCACTGAAGTCAACGCCCCAGACGCGCCTTGACCGCTTTCACGAGCGGCGCGACGGCCGAGGGTGGAAACGGCGACACGCTGCTGACGTTGATCTCGCAGAGCACGTAGCTGCCCGGTTGCTCACCGAACAGGAAATCGCAATCCCACAGCATGGGCAGCTGGTCCCGGTTCAGGCCGGCGCGCTCGCGCAGCAGGTCTATCCATCCGGACTCCAGATGCTGTCGCAGCGCCTGGAACTGCGGCTGGTCGGCCGGGTGATAGAGCCGCGGGCTGGTGGCAGGTGGCGGCCCACCGTCCTTCGCGGGATGGAGCGCATTGACAGCCTGGTGCCCGAAGCCCGCAACGCGGTCTTCGACGAGGTAGGCCCTCACCATGCCGTCGACGAGACGCGGCTGCCAGGCCTGGTCGATCATGTGGCCGCCGTTTTCCGGCTCGAAATAAGGCGCCAGCCGCTGTTGCAGTTCGTGCAGGCTGAGCAATTCCTCCTCGCTGCCCCGCTGCGCATGGCGCACCTTCAAAAGCGCGCAGCCGGTGGCCTCGACACGCCAGACACCGTTGCCACTTTGCCCACGGTGCTGCTTGAGCACACGCGCCCCGCCGATCAACCGACGCGGCAACTCGTCGGCCAGTTGCGCCAGGCTGTCGACGCGGACCGCATCGCTGCCGAAGGGCAGGTCGCGCACGTCGACAAGCACGTCCTTGGTGCCGAGCTTGAGCAGGGTGTCGGGATGCGTGCTGACGAAGACGCCGCCCGCGGCCAGCTCGCGCAGCATTGCATCGAGCCGGTCACGGCGGCAGCCCGCCTCGATGGGGTTGCACCAGACCAGCAGGCCATCCACTCGCTTCAGCTGGGTAGCGACTTCATCGGCGAAGTCGTCGTGATAGACGGCCGGCTCGGCCGCAATGCCGGCGGCGGCAAAGGCCTCGAACAGCGCGGCAAAGCGACTCTCGTCCGGGTCATTGCGGTCACGCGCTGCGCGGTCTCCTGGATAGAGCAACGCCAGCATGGGTGGATGGTCAGCAGCCATGCGCGGACACGCCGTTCAGGCCGGCTGGGTCAAGAGGAAGGTCCTGGGGGATGGCGTTCATGGCTTGTCCTCGGCGTTCTGGAAGGCAGTCAGCAGGCCCTCGAAGACCCCGGCGCTGACCTGCATCAGCTGGTCGTCATCGGTGATGGCCTCGCGCATGCCGGCCAGCACGCGCTCGACGCCCGCGGCTTCTGGCGGCTGCACGCCGCCGATGTCCAGGCTGTGCACCAGCAGGCCCAGGCGCAGCAACGCGGGCGTCTCCAGGCCGAAGCTGGCGAGCAGCGTCTCGAAGGTCACGCGCGCGCCGACGTGGGTGAAGGTCGCGCCGTCGAAGTCGAAGCCGAGCGCCCTCTTCGGGCAGTCGGCCTGCGACTTGAGCCACAAGACGCGGGCTTCGGGATCGATGAAACGGCGGATCAGCCAGGCGCAGGCCATCCGGTCGACCCACGGCCGGGCGCGCGTGGCCCAGATCCGCCCCTGGTAGTCGGCCCGATCCAGCGGCGTGATGGTTCGCACGGCAGGTTGAGGCTCATCCGGCGACAGCAGCCGGTTGGCCTGGCCCTCAAATTCTTCCAATGCTTCGCGGGCCTGACGTTGGGCCTCACCGGGAAAGAAGTCGATGGCGACGAGCTGGTCGAAGGCTTTGCGCAGCTTGCGGGCCAGCTTGACCGACTCCATCGCCTGCTCGGCGCTGAGCCGCTTGCGACCGTCGGCGATATCGCCCAGCAGGGCCGCGAACTCGGCGCTGCGGTTGAACAGCGCAGGGAAATTTTCGTCGCCAGACTCCGTGCCCAGCAGATGAGCCGTGCCGTCGTTCTGGCGCAGGTCGTCGGCAATGCCACCCAGCGCCGCCTCATGCGCCCCGGAGTGCGGCAGCAGGTAGACGCCGTCGCGCAGCACCGCCGCGCCGCAGCCCTTGAGCGCCCGCCAGACGCGCATGCGGGCGGCGGTGTTCTCGGTCGGCAGCGAGAGGATGAGGAGCAACCACTTCATGTAGTTGAATATATAACATCATGTCTCGATCACAACATATCGTTCGAGTGCCGATATCTGAAAACCCACCATCACCCTGGAGATGAGGAGCCGTCGCGGCCGGGGAGCAGAAGGCGGAACGACGTGACGGCGGCTCCGGTGCCGAGCGTCAGCGTGCCGCCGTGCGCCTGCGCAATCTGGCGGGCGAGGCTGAGGCCTATGCCAGTGCCTTCGGGCTTGGTGGTGTGGAATGGGCGAAAGATGCGTGCGGCTGCTTCGGGTGGGATGCCCGGGCCGTTGTCGCTGACTTCGATCGCGAGGCCGCCATCGGCAATGCGAGCCGCCAGCGTCACTTGCCCGTCGTTGCGGTCCAGCACGGCCTCAGCCGCGTTCTGCAGCAAGGCCCACAGTGCCTGGCTGATTTGGTCTCGATCCAGCGGCCAACGCAGATCGTCCGGGACTTCGACAGTCAACGCAATGCCCGGCCAACGGCCGGCGAACAGCCGCGCCAGATCGCCCAACATCGGCCGCACCGCCACCGGGAGCAGCAAGGGATCGGGCAGACGGGCCAGCGCGCGATAGGCCTCGGCGAAGCGCTGCAGGCCTTCCGCGCGGCGCGCCAATGTGGCGAGGATTTCCCGCAGCAGCGTCAGGTCGGCGTTGGGCTGCCCAACCGCCGCCAGCCCGCTCTCGGCCAGAGACGCGATCGGGGCCAGGCCGTTGAGCAGCTCATGGCCGAGGACCTGAATCAGTTCGGCGCTCGCGCGCGCCTCTGCCGCGCGTTCTTCCTGTTCGATGTCGATGAGCGCGACGACCATGCCGCTGCCCAGCATGATGCGATCGATGCGCCAGCTTCGCGCTTCATGGCGCAGATGGCGGGCATCGCGGTCCAACAGTTCAAGGGGCACCGGCAGGACGCGGTCGTCGGTAGCGAACAACCGGCGCGCGGCGCGGTTGAGCGCACGGGCGCAGCCGCCCTCGATCGCCAGTATTGGCGTCGGCGCGACGTCCAGCAGCAGGCGAGGCGTGGTCACATCCGGCGCTGGGGTGACAGGGTCGGGCGTCGATAGGGGCCTTGCGGCCCGACCCCAGTCCAGTGCGCCGAGCCAAAAGGCGACCAGCGTCGCCCCGACGAGCAGCCCCCAATAGCCCTGGTGCACTGCCGTGCCCGCGGCGACGCCGCATGCGACGAACCCGATCGCATGGAGTGCCGCCCGCAAGCCATGTCTAGAGCCCATGGCGCGCCATGCGGCGGTACAGCGCACCGCGGCTCAAGCCCAGCGCGGTGGCGGCATGCGTGACGTTATGGCGATGCTCACGCAACGCCGCTGCGATGACGGCGCGTTCGGCGTCGATCAAGTCGAACCCACCAGCCTGCGTTTGGGTGACGGGCACCGACACCGACGGTGCGAGTGCAGCGGTGGAGATCGTGCCGTCCTCGGTCAGGAGCACCGCACGCTCAATCGCAAGCGCCAGGCCGCGAACCTCGTCGGGCCATCCGCCCGCTTGCACCGCCGCCTCGGCTGCTTCGCTCAGTCTTGCCGCGGGGCGTGCGAATCGCTCGGCGGCGATGCGGGTGAAGTGCCGCGCGAGCAAGATCGCGTCATTTCCACGCGCAGCCAGCGGCGGTACGGCGATCTCGACAGTCGCCACACGACGCTGCAACGCCGGCGTCAGCGACGCCACGCTTTCCGCGATCGCGATGCATCTCACCGCAGGAGGCAGACGGTCGAGCAGCCGTGCCTGCGCCACCGCATCCAGCCGGTCGGGATGGCGCAACAAGACGGTACCCGTCGCCCCGTCGAGCCGATCCCATGCGGCATCGTCGCGCAGGTCGACGCGCAGCAGCGGCGTCGCGGCATCGGCTGAGTTGGCGTGCACCGCCAGCGCGGTAAGCGTGCGGCCGCTCCCCGCCGGCCCCGTGATGGTGACGCCCGCGCCAGTCGGACCGAAGCGGCGCACGAGATCGCGCAGCCGCTGCATCGCCGCGCTGTCACCGAGCAGCCGGGCCGGCTCCTGTGGCGCAGCGGCCTGCACCGCCGCCATCGGCCGGTTGCGCGCGACCGCGGCTTCGACCTTGGCAACCAACTCGGCGTTGCGCCACGGCTTCATCACGAAGTCCCGTGCGCCGGCCTGCATCGCCGCCACTGCGATGCGGATGCCGCTGTGCGCGGTGATGACGACGGCGCACGTCGCCGGGTCATCAGCAACGATCCGATGCAGGCATTCCAAGCCCTCGGCGCCGTCTGACCGGCCCGCGGCGAAGTTCATGTCGAGCAGCACCGCGTCGTAACAGGACGCGGCCAGGCGTGAATACGCGGCCTCCGGCCCGTTCGCGTTGTCCAGTCGATGCCCGGCGATACGGAACGCGATCTCCATCGCCTCTGCAACGGCCGGGTTGTCATCCACCAGCAGGATTGACAGGCTTTTCGACCGTCCACTTCCGGACGGTGTGTCCATCGCCGGACGGAGGGCCTCCTGTGGATCCTCGCTAAGTTGTTGCGGCATCACGTTTTAGTCCTTCAGGCCTTCTGCAACCACACTGTCAGCATGATGACCGAACGGCTCGTGCACGCAAATATGCCGCCTGCATCCATCACCGGCGTGGGCATGGACAGCCGCGTCGAACGCGCCGCGACGCCGTGGTGGCGCCACCGTGCAACGCCGATGGCGGCGACGCTGGTGCTGGCAACGGCGTTGGTCTGGCGCTTCCTGCCCGCCAGCGGGTCGACCGACATCGCCGCTGCCGACATCGAAAGCGGTGCGGTCGTCCGCGCGCCCTTTGCCGACTACCTGCCGGTGCGTGCCACGGTCGCTCCGAAGGTGACGACGCTCGTTGGTGTTCTGACCGGGGGGCATGTCGAGAAGCTGCTGGTGCAGGACGGCACGACGGTGGCTGAGGGCCAGGCGCTGGCGACTCTGGCCAATCCTGCCCTGCGGCTCGACGTGCTGACGCGCGAAGCGCAAATCGCCAGCCAGTTGGGCGGCATCGCGGGCGAGAACCTGGGTATTGCGCGCAACCGGCTGGATCGCGCGGCCCAGATCGCGCAGGCCACCTACGACCTTCTGAAGGCGCGGCGCGAACTGTCGACCCGCCAGCAGCTGCACGAAGACGGGTTCGTATCCGCGGCAGGAGTGAAGAGCTATGCAGAGGAGGCCGCCTATCAGCAGAAACGGCTCGACCAACTGCAAGCAGGCAACGACGACGAGGCGCGTATCACAGCGACCCAGGGCGCACGGCTGGATGACACGCGCGGGCAGTTGGAGCGCAGTTTGGCCGCGGTCCGCGCTGGCCTGGATACGTTGACCATCCGCGCGCCCAACGCCGGGCGGCTGATCAACTTCACGATCCAACCCGGCCAGACGCTGCGCCCCGGCGATGCGGCAGGGCAGGTCGACAGCGAAGGCTCGTGGAAGCTGACCGCGGACGTCGATGAATACTATCTTGGACGCATCGCCGTCGGCCAGCGGGCGAGCGCAGAGAGCCTCTCGCTGACCGTCTCGAAAGTGCTGCCTGCGGTGAAGGACGGCCGCTTCCGCATCGAACTCGCGGTCGAAGGCATGCCGCCCGCTGGCCTCAATCGCGGTCAGACGCTCGACATCCGCATCACGCTCGGCAGCACCGCACCCGCCCTGATCGCGCCGGTGGGTGGCTGGCTCGACGCCGGTGGCGGCACGTCGGTCTTCGTGTTCGACGCCGATGGCGAACACGCCCGCCGCCGCGCCGTGAAAACGGGCCGTCGCAACCCTGAGCAGGTCGAAATCCTGTCCGGCCTGAAACCCGGCGACCGCATCGTCACCTCCCACACCGCCTCCATGAGGGGCGACGTTCTCAACATCCGCTGAAGGGCAAGCCGTGATCCGTCTCGAGAAGATCCAGCGCCGCTACGTCTCTGACGAGGTGGAGACGACCGCGCTCCACGACATCGACCTCCACGTCGAAGCCGGCGAGTTCGTCGCCATCATGGGGCCATCGGGCTGTGGCAAATCGACGCTGCTCAACACGCTGGGCACCGTCGACCGCCCGACCGCCGGCCGCTACCTGTTCGGCGATCGCGACCTCGCCGCGCTCAACGAGAAGGAGCTGGCGAAGTTCCGCGCCGCGACGTTGGGCTTCGTCTTCCAAAGCTTCAACCTGATCGACGAGCTGACGATCGAGGAGAACGTCGCGCTCGGCCTCGCTTACCGGGCCGATGCCGGCGACCGGCGCGCGCGGGTGGCGGCGGCGATAGACAAGGTCGGCATCGGCCACCGCGCGCGCCACTTCCCGCATCAACTGTCCGGCGGCCAGCAGCAGCGCGCTGCGATTGCCCGCGCGATAGTCGGCGATCCCAAGTTGATCCTTGCTGACGAGCCGACCGGCAACCTTGACACCGTCAACGGCGAGCAGGTGATGAACATCCTCGCCGGCCTGAACGCGGAGGGCGCCACCATCGTCATGGTCACGCATTCGCCCAGCCACGCCGACGTGGCGAAGCGCCGCATCGACATGCTTGACGGCCGTATCGTGGCCTCCGCGGCCCGCTCGATCTGAGGACCGCGCCCATGAACCGCTTCGCGCTGCTGTCGCTCTACCGCTCGCTGACTCGCCACAAGCTTCACGCCGCGCTCAACATCGGCGGGCTGGCTGTGGGCATCGCGGTGTTCCTGGTGCTGTCGCTCTATGTGCGATTCGAGACCAGCTACGAGAAGTGGCTGCCAGGCCATGGGCAGATCTACCTGGTGCAGACGCGCATTGACCTGCCCGGCAGTCCATTCAGCGGCGCCTATTCGATGACGATGGGAGGCTTGCTGGAGCAACTGCGTGAGGAACATCCGGGTGTCGTGGGGACGCGCATCCGCGGCGGCAAGGATGGCGGGAGCGTGCAACGCGGCGCCGAAGCGATCAAGGAAGACGTGGCGCAAGTCGATCCATCGTTCTTCGATGTGTTCGCCCTGCCGATGCTCAAGGGCAGCGGCAGCGCGCTCAACGATCCGACCAGCGCGCTCATCAGCCGGTCGGCCGCCCGCAAGTACTTCGGCAGCACTGATCCGGTTGGCCAGACACTGACCGTCTCGATCGACTGGCCCGCCGCATACCGGATTGCCGGCGTTTTCGAAGATCAGCCGGCCAACAGCGAACTGCAGTTGTCGATCCTCATCCCATTGCCCAAGGGCGCGCCTGCGGGCCAATGGCAGTGGTACATGTGGGGCACGGCGTCGGTCTCCACTTTCCTGCGCTTCGACACGGCGGCGCAGCGGCTGGCGTTGGCGCGCACGCTGCCGGCGATGATCGATCGCCGAGCCACGAGCATGGGGCCGCAGCCGTCACGGTTCCTGTCCTTGCCATTGCTGCCTCTGTCTGACATTCACCTGCAGCCGCAGGGACCCGAAAGCGCGGGCCGCAAGATGACGGTGGTGGCGCTGGGCATCGTCGGGCTGATCGCCCTGCTGATCGCCATCGTCAACTACGTCAACCTCGCAACCGCCCGGGCTGGGGTGCGTGCGCGCGAAGTGGCAATGCGCAAGGTATTGGGTGCGGACCGGCGTGCATTGGTCGGTCAGTTCCTGGGCGAAGCGGTGCTGACGGTCGCCGTTGCTGCGTTGGCCGGGTTGATCCTCGCGGAGTTGAGCCTGCCGTGGGTCAATGCCGCTGGCGGGCTGTCGCTCACCATGCCCTATTCGCTGGTCGTGCCGGCCCTGGCGGCGGCTACGCTGCCCATCGGGCTGGCGGCGGGCTTCTATCCGGCCTTGCTCCTGTCGCGGTTTCCCACGGCGACGGTGCTCGCGTCGGCGCGAGCACCGGGTGGCGGCCGCGCCGGCGTCCGCGTGCGTGAGGCGCTGGTCGTCTTGCAATTCGCACTCGCGACCGCCTTCGTCATCGGCACGGCAGTGCTGGTCGCACAGACCCGTCACATGCACAACGCCGATCTCGGCTTCCAGCGCGAAGGCCTGCTGATGGTGCCCTCGCTCGCGGAAACCGGCATCAGCCCACCGCAGGCCCGCGCGATCCTTGCAGCATTCCGCGAGTTGCCCGGGGTCCGCGCCGTCGGCAGCGCCAACGTGGGTGCGGGCGTCGATGGCAATGCCGCGCTCGATGCCATCGACATGCCGGGCCGCCCGGCGCCGGGCTTGACGATCCGCGTGATCAGCGTCGGCCCGGGGTTCTTCGAGGCCTATGCGCCGCGACTGCTGGCGGGCCGGTTGTTCGATGACGCGCATGCCGCTGACGACGCCAGCGACTGGCAGAAATGGAAGCTCGGCCGCAACATCGTCATCAATTTCGAGACAGCGAAGCGGCTCGGTTTCGCATCGCCACAGGAGGCGATTGGCAAGACCGTCGGCGGCGCGATGCCGCGCACGATCATCGGCGTCATCGATCAGTTGCGATTCTTCTCGCCGCGCGCACCAGACGACACCACCAGCTATCAGTACTACCGCGAGGGTCCTGCAAAGCCCGTCGCCGCGGTCCGGTTCATTGGCGATCCGCAGGTGACCTTGGCCGCCGCGCGGCAGGTCTGGCTGCGCCTCGCGCCGCAGGTGCCGTTCGTGGCCGCCACTGCGGACCGGCGACTGGCCCAGTTCTACGAAGCCGACGATCGCGCCACTCACCTGTTTGGCATCGGTGCGGCGCTGGCGGTCCTGATTGGCTGCGTCGGGCTGTGGGGTCTCGCATCGTTCAATACCCAGCGGCGGGTGAAGGAGATCGGCATTCGGAAGACGCTGGGGGCATCGTCCGCCGATATCGCAAAGCTGCTCGTCGGCCAGTTCCTGCGGCCCGTGCTGATTGCGAACCTGCTCGCATGGCCATTGGCATTCGTGGCGATGCGGGCGTGGCTGGCTGGTTTCGACGACCGTGTCGAACTCTCGCCGCTCTACTTCGTCGGCGCGACATTGCTTGCCACGGTCATCGCGGTACTGACGGTGCTCGGCCAATCACTGCGCGCCAGCCGCGCCGCGCCGGCCTGGGGATTACGTCACGATTGATCTATCTGGGGCGTGCATCCCAAGCGATCAATCAATCTCACCTGGGGCGTGCCTAACTTGCGATGTGGATGTTGGTCCTCGTTGAGCGCCATAGCGCCCGGCCTTTGACGGCAAGCAGTGAGCGCGGGGCTGACGCGGTGTCTCATTGAGATCTGTATTTGGCGATCGACGGCGGCAACGTGATTACCCGGGAACCAGGACACACCGGCGGCCACTAACGCGCCAACACCGCACACGCCTGACATGCTCACCCACCGAGCGGCTCGCGTGTGCGTCCACTGAGTTCCGGAAGGATTCCGCCATGCCCAGAAATCCCACCGCCGTCCGCGAGGTCCTCGAGGCCATCCTGAAGACGTCGCGCAAGAAGGCCAGTCCCGAGGACATCGAGGGCATCCGCGCCCGGCTGGCGAAGGAGCCGAGCCTCGAGATGACCGACGAAGTCCTCGATGCGCTGGCCGAGGCCGAGTCGTGGCGGCTGGAGGAAGCCCAATCCCTGCTGCCATTTGCGCGCAAGAAGTTCCCCTATGCGAACTTTGACGACATCGAGGCCATCCTGCGCAAGCTGGAAACCATGCGCAAGTCGGACCCGCACAGCGTCGACGTGCTCCTGCCCGAAACGATGGAGCGCTACTGGAAGCGCATCGACAACCTCAAGCTTTCCCAGCCGCACGCCAAACGCCTGGACGAGCTGAGCAAGGCAGTGGCCAGTGACATGACCGTCTGCCGGCACGGGATGCTCGAGGCGCTATCCGATTGGAAGAAAGTGCTCGAGCGCGACGAGCAGGTGCCCGACCAGACGGTCGTGGATGACGTGCACCAGCTGGGCGAGGCAGCGCTGGCGGCAATGGCGCGATGGCAGGAGGAACTGGCGTCGCTGCGCGAGATGCTGCAAGAGGATGCCGAGGTGAGCGACGAGGTGATCAACACCGCGGCCACAAGCGCGGCGCAGTACCGCAAGGCCCCGCAGGACGCGCTGCAGAAGCGGCTGAAAGAGCTGACGGCAGCCACCGAGGCACTGCACCAGGCGCAGCAAGTGCGGTTGGACGGCAGCGATGAAATGAAGCTCTCCAACCGCTTCAACTTCAAGAAACCCAAGGTCACGGAAAAGCTGGCCAAGGCCTTCTGCGAAGATTTGGGGCTCAAGCCCGAGGGCAAATGGCGCAACGCGTTCGAGTACCTTCAGGGGCTCGAAGGAGCGGGCGACAACAAGGCCGCCCAAGCCAAAGCCTCCAAGCAAAAGCCCTCGGTCGCGCTGGCCGCCTACCTGCTGCTCGCCGAGCCGGCCGCGTGGGCCACGCACGGCCCCTTTGTGCGCGAGCGTGCCAACGACTTCGACGGCCGGCAGGACAAGGCCGCCGCCTTGCTGCGCGCGCTGGCCGCCATCGGCTCGGCCAACCGCGACGTCAACCAATGGCTGGTACGGCTGGCCCTCAACGGCACGCCGGTGGACACACTGGCGCGCTACCACGCCGCCCGCGCCGACCTCACCGGCGTGTCCGTGCCCAGCGCGTACGCGGCCAAGCTGGATACGCTGATGGCCGACCTCACCTTCGACGCGACGGTGTGGACCCGCCTGAAAGCCAGGGCGACAACGAAGAACCTGTTCCTCTCATCCGTGGTGGCCTTCCTCCAGACCGAGGACGAAGCCACTGCCAGCCGTGTCGCCGAAGACTATTACGGGCTGGTGGCCACCGCCCGCCCCGGCAACACGGAAGAAGGCCGCATCGCCACCGGCCTGGCCGCGGGGGTGATCGAGCAGAGTAAGCAGCGCACCGTCCACACGACAGCCACGGGCTCCGGGCACGCCTACAAGTACGGCTACATCGGCGGCTTCGTGCGCGCGTTCTGGGAGCTGCACGTGCATGAAGGCCACGCCAACCTGTATCCGGCGTGGAAGCCCGTCTCCAACCCGCGCGAGCGCGTGGACGACCGGGACACATACGTCATCAACAGTGCGCTGCGGGGACGGCTGGCGTAGCGGCCGGCTCACCGTTAGTGCTGCGGCCATGTCCCAAGCAGCGGCATGAGGCAAAAGCCGGCCGAATAGCGCGAGGCTAAACGCCGCGACGGGATACGCAGGATACGGCCTGTTCATTTATTCATTGACAAGCGCCTTGGCGGCCACGATGCATGTGTTCCGGATCGCTCAGCGCAAACCGACTGTCGGTTCGCGTTCAGCATGAGATTCAAAATCGATCATGAATCAATAGCTTAGCCCGTCACGGGTCAGCGTGCTTTGAACCGCTGTCTCATCTAAGTTTGAACTATCGGTTTTCTGTAGCGATCAAAGTTGAACTTTTCGCCCAGAGCCGGGCAGCGGTGGGCCGCAACCACGACGTGACGCGCAACCGGCGCTGGCATATCCTCCGCTGACAGATCCACCCCACGAAAAAATGCGTCGGCTTAGCCACAGGCAAATCTTCCTCGACGTCTTGCGCCTCTACTTTGCGCCGCTGGTCGGCGCGGTGCGCGGCGCCTTCAGAGAAGTTGCTGTCGTCCGCAGGAGCATCGAGCGCCGAAAGCGCCTGGAAGCGGGCCCCGCCGAGCGGTGATTTTGGAACCACCATCTCGCTCAACGGTGCACTGATGGGGGAGGCGCCGCATGCGGCGCGAAGCGCTGCGCGATGCCCAAGAGCTCTGCGTTCAGAGCCTCGGCCGTTGGCGAGACGTGCGCTTCGCGGTGGCAGTTGGGGCACAGCGCGACGCAGTTCCAAACTCGGTCGCTCTTCTCCACGCCAAGGATGTGGTGCACATCGAGAAAGCCGGCATAGGGCCTGGTCTCGCCGCATGACGGTCGTTCACATCCAGCAGCACGCCTAAGCACGGCCAGCCGGACGCGGTGATCCCGCTTGACTTCAGACCTCATGGCCAATCGTCGTGCTGCGCCGTCAGCCCCGAGAGAAGCGTAGTCCACGCCGGGGCAGTCGTCGAAAGTGTCATCGTCTGAATCGGCCAGGGTGACCATAGCCACCTTCACCAGGTCTACGACGTCGGGCCATGCCCACAAGGCATCAGCCACGCGGTGCGCAGCGGTGGTTCGGTCATCCTGGAGCCACAGCGTGGGGCTCGATCCGTTGGTCGCGTGGTTCTTGCGGATGCGGCCCATCAGGCCATCGCGTTGCAAATCCGCGCTGATTTCGCGCTGCCGCTGCCAGATCGCGGCCAGTGCTTCGGAAGGGATCAGAGCTGCCATCGCAAAGGCGCCTGCATCCCGTTGAACGAAAAGGCTGTGAGTGACGTCATGCGCGCGATCCCTTTCCTGGATGAAGCGGAGCGTGCCGTCCCAGTCGCCGTCGATCAGACGCGCGCGGAGCTGGGCGGCTGCGTACTTCTGCTCGCTGGAGTTCCGACCGTCGCGGCGCCAGCACAGCCGCACGCGCATCTTGATGAGCTGGCCCTCGGGAGTGAGCGCGGAGATGAACTGCTCAATGGCGGTGCCCGCGATGTTTTCCTTGTCTTCCAGAACACGGTAGCCGCGACTGTTCAAGAACGGCGCTACCGCATCGCGCGCCTCCCGTTCTGCGGCTAGGCTGGCATCGCTACGAAACGGTCGCTTCTTGGTCGCCACGCTCATCCTCGCTCCCTCTTTGTCGGGTCGTGTGGTGGAGGATTTTCTCGATAGCATCAGCAGATCGACAGGGGGAATGCCTTGAGCAACGACGAAAACGTCGCCGGCCGCGCAGTGGCCATCTACTGGGATTTTGAGAACCTACATGCAGGGTTGATCGAAGCCAAGTACGGCGAAGGGGCGTACGCCAAACAGGACAATCGTTTCAGGGCGCAGGAGCCGTTGGTCGATGTACAGGCCGTCGTCGAACTGGCGGCGTCCTTCGGCCCAGTGGCGATCAATCGCGCCTACGGCAACTGGCAGTTCTTCGGTCGCTACCGAGACGCGCTGCTACAGAACGCCGTCGAGTTGATCCAGCTGTTTCCGCCCGGCGCGTCGGCCAAGAACGGCGCCGACATCAAGCTCTGCCTGGACGCCGCAGAGGACATCAACCGCTTCGGACACATCGGCACGGTCATCATCGTTGGCGGTGACAGCGACT
The DNA here is from genome assembly GCF_056400485.1 of Roseateles sp. P5_B10. Lineage (NCBI taxonomy): Bacteria > Pseudomonadati > Pseudomonadota > Betaproteobacteria > Burkholderiales > Sphaerotilaceae > Roseateles > Roseateles sp. P5_B10. The sequence continues at coordinate 11,233 of NZ_JBFULE010000012.1, read as the reverse complement.
TCATGCCCGTCGCGCAGAAGATCAAGGCGGCGGGTCGCACATTGGTAGGCGTCGGCAACCGCAAGAACACCAACAAGCACTGGGCAAAGAGCTGCCATGAGTTCCGCTACTACGACACCCTCATTGAGCCAGCCCCCGTAGAGCAGCCAATACAGCCGTCCGAAGAAGAGGCTGTGCCAGCGGCGATTGATCCTGCAGCGGACGTGTTGCGGCGTGCCATCCGCCTGCTCGCTGAGTCAAAGGGTGAAGCTTGGGTCCACAAGGCCAATGTTTGGCCCATGGTCAAACGGCTCGATTCAACGTTCGACCTCAAAGGCCACGGCTATGGAAGCTTCAGTGAAATGCTGAAGGCCATGGACACCATCGTCGAGGTCAAGAAGGGCGATGGAGACCACCTGCTCCGGCTGCGATAGCTGGATCGGACTTCGGGAGGCCGCCTCAGGATTGCCGCCGCAGCGCCTCCCAAGTGATCCCGAACTTCAGCAGGTACTTGCGCAGCCTGTCCGCGTCATTGACCACGGCGCGCTGCTTGCGCGACTGATCAAACAGCCGCCGACCCGCGTCGGACAAGCTCTGCGATTGCTGGCATACGCGCAGCACGGCCTCGAGTTGAAGCCGGTCGAAAAGATCCAGTTCCTGCTCGGCGCCATCAGGCATCAAGTCGTCGAGCCGAACGTCGGACGTTGTGGCTTCATCGGCGCGCTGCCAGAGCCATCGAAGCCGCTGGATCTCAGCCTCGACCAGCTTGGTCGATATGCGCCCGCCATCCGCAAGCGTCCCCATCCGCGTCACGCTGGCCATCAAGTCACGGAAGTTGCCGGTCCAGAGCGCCTCTCTGGACTTGGTGAACTGCAGATAGCTTGCCTTGGCCTCGGCGTTGAACCGCACGGCTCGTCCTGATTCGGCCACGTAGCGGGCGAGCAGGTGGTCGACATTGGGCTCGATGTCCTCCGGACGCTGAGCAAGCCCAGGCAGGGTGTAAGACCAGAGGTTGATGCGCGCGAAAAGATCTTCCCTAAACCGGCCCTGCGCGACGTCGATGCGGAGGTCGCGGTTCGTGCCGGCGATCAGCTGGAAGTCGCTGCTGACCTCACGGTCGCTTCCCATAGGAAAGAAGCGCTTCTCTTCCACGGCCTTGAGCAGCATGGCTTGCTCGTCCAGGCCGAGCTCGCCGATCTCGTCGAGGAACAGGACGCCCTGGTGCGCGGTGCGCAGCAGGCCGGCGCGGTCCGCGGCGGCGCCGGTGAACGCGCCTTTCTTGTGACCGAACAGGGTGGACGCAGCGCTGTCGCCCCGCAGCGTCGCGCAGTTGACCTCGACGAAGTCACCCTGCACCTGATGCCTCGACTTCTTCAGCTCGAACATGCGCCGCGCCAGGTGCGACTTGCCGGCGCCCGTCGGGCCGGTCAACAGGATCGGGGCTTGCGACCGCACGGCCACACGCTCGATCTCCTCGATGAGCGCATTGAAGCGCTGGTTCCGCGTCGGTATGCCGCTCTTCAGAAACTCCAGCGCCTCGGCGTGCGCCTGGTTGAAGCGCTGCGCCAGCACGTCGTAACGAGACAGGTCCAAGTCGATCAGCGCGTAGCTGCCTGGGTTGTCTCGCTGCTGCTTCTTGGGCGGTGCGGTCTGCAGCAGCACGCCAGGGATGAAGCGCGACTCGACCATCAAGAACATGCAGATCTGGGCGACGTGCGTGCCGGTTGTGATGTGCGCCCAGTACTCCTCGTGCGCCGGATCGAAGCGATAGCTGCGCGCCCAGTCATACAGAGCGGCGTACATCTCCCCGAAGTCCCACGGGTCAGCGACGTCCATGGGCACCAAGTTCACGGCCGTGTCCGGCGACACGTTGGCGATGTCGGTTGCCAGGATGTGGGCCAGCGCCTCGTGTCTCGTCGAGTAGAGCAGCTCGATCCGATCTATCAGCGTGTCTTCATGCTGAACCAACGAGATCGTCGGCCGCCACTTCTCCCAGCGGCCGGCGCCTTGACCTGAGTCCAACTGGGTGCCCATGAAGCCGATGACAACCTTCTTCTTTGCCATATCTAAAATAATATTTAACTAGCAAAGATTCTAGTTTGCCGCGACCCTGAGAAAGAGTGAAGAACGCGGGAAGCGCTCGCCGCCGCTATTCTTCTAGGCAAATCAATAACTTACCCGCTTCGGCACCGAATGAACCGTCGGCTGGCACGCCCATTGCAATAAGAAGAGCACGAACAACAAGTTGAATGCAAAAGAGGAGAACCTCATGGTCAACACGCAGCTCTTCCACACGATCAAAGGCGCCCTGCTGCCCACCGCCACGGCGCGCAACGCTCACCAAGCTCCGGCCTACGCCTTCGGCCCCCGCCATCAGCTGGCGCAGCTGGCAGCCACCGGTTGCCTGAGCCAGACCTTCTACGCCAACGCCGAGAATCAACTCGACCAAGTGCTGGCATTGGCCCAGAAGCTCGAGCCCGCCTTCGTCGCCAAGACCGCGATCTACGGCCGCCAATCCGGCCACATGAAGGACATGCCGGGTCTGCTGGCGGCCAGCTTGGCCGTGAGCGACGTCGCGCTGTTGAACCAGGTGTTCTCTCGCGTCGTCGACAACGGCAAGATGCTGCGCAACTTCGTGCAGATCCTGCGCAGCGGTGCCGTGGGTCGCAAGTCGCTGGGTTCCCGCCCGAAGAAGCTGGTTCAGCACTGGCTGCTGACGGCCTCCGAGAAGCAACTGCTGAACGCAGCTGTGGGCAACACGCCTTCGCTGGCGGACGTGGTCAAGATGGTTCACCCGAAGCCCGCTGAGGCGTGGCGTGCGGCGTGGTTTGCATGGCTGATCGGCAAGCCGGTCGATGAAGCGGCACTGCCGCCCATCACCCAGGCGTTCGAGCGCTTCAAGCGTGACATCGCCCAAGGCGTGCCCGCCGAAGTGCCGGACGTGCCGTTTCAGATGCTGACCGCGCTGGAGCTGAACGCGGCGCAATGGGCACAGATCGCTCGCTCGGGCTCGTGGCAGATGGTGCGTCAGAACCTGAACACCTTCGCCCGGCATGGCGTCTTCAACCTCCCCGGCATGGCCGAGGCGGTGGCCGCCAAGCTGAGCGATGCGCAAGCCGTGGCCAAGGCGCGGGTGATGCCGTATCAGCTGATGTCCGCCTTCATGGCGACCGGCGAGTCGGTGCCTGCCCAGGTTCGCGATGCGCTGCAGGATGCGATGGAACTGGCGCTGGTCAACGCGCCCAGCCTGGCGGGTCGTGTCGTGGTGTGCCCTGACGTGTCGGGCTCTATGAGCTCGTCCGTGACCGGTTATCGCGGCTCGGCGACCTCCAGCGTGCGTTGCATCGACGTGGCTGCCCTGGTAGCTGCTGCGGTGCTGCGCAAGAACCCGCAGGCCCGTGTGCTGCCGTTCGAACAGGATGTGGTGAAGCTGTCGCTGAACGCTCGTGACTCGGTCATGACCAACGCCCAGGCGCTGGCCAAGATCGGTGGCGGCGGTACCAACTGCAGCGCGCCGCTGGCTCTGCTGAACCGGCAGGGTGCCGAGGTGGACCTGGTGATCCTGGTCTCGGACAACGAGTCCTGGGTCGACGCCAACCGGCGCGGTGCGACGCAGACCCTGCGCGAGTGGGAAGTGCTGAAGCAGCGCAACCCGAAGGCGCGCCTGGTCTGCATCGACATCCAGCCGACGGCGACCACGCAGGCGGCGGAGCGGCACGACATCCTGAATGTCGGCGGCTTCTCGGATGCGGTGTTCACCATGGTGGCGAACTTCGCCGCCGGCAAGATGGACGCCGAGCACTGGGTCGGTGAAATCGAAAAGGTGTCGTTGGCCGCCCAGTAGGGCCACGACACCGCCAATTGGAAGGTGTCCCAGGCGAATGCCTGCAGGAGTACAGCGCAACTTGGTCGCGCGGGCCCGCAAGCCCGCAACGGAGAACCCGTAGGCCGCTCTTGCAACTCTCGTCGCCTGGGACACCAACCTCACAACAGAACACGCGTCGTCGCGTGGCGAATGCAGGTGGGACTACATCCAAAACGTGTCTCACCGACTGTTTGTCGCCACGCGGGGGCCACCAGGTTTTGCGCGAATGCTGGCAGGACTACATCTGGAACGCCGGGGGTTCGAATCCTCAACCGGGAAACCGGCATGGCAGTGTCTTGCCCCTCTTGTCGCGCTTTTTTGAGATGCCTTGCTGCGAATGCAGGTGGAACTACAGACTTTTAATCTCGTGGTCGCGGGTTCGAGTCCCGCCGGTCCCAAATCAGGGGGACCGTAGCTCAGTGGTAGAGCACGACGTTTCACTACTCCTTGTCGCGGCAGGGCATCACCTTTGATTTCGGGCGCGCTGGCACAGAAGGGAGCGCCACTGCCAAAAATGATTGACATGCCGGCAGCCTGGGTAGCACCAGGTGCAGCAGGCAAGTTGGTCGGCGAGCACGGTTGAGGATGCAGGTGCCGGCTCCGATGACGGGTCGTCACTGGCGCGCGTTTCCAATCGCCGACGATGCCACTGGCCTAGAAACCGTGGTTGCTGCATTGATGCGGGTTCGAATCCCGTCGCGTCCACCAACAAATTCCGAAGAGAACACCATGAACTACAACATCGAACAACCCGAAGGCGGCGTGCCCATCAAGATGTGGACCAAGGGCGTCCCCGTGGAAGACGAAGCCAAGAAGCAGCTCGCCAACGCCGCTCGCCTGCCCATCGTCTTCAAGCACATCGCAGCCATGCCGGACGTGCACCTGGGTATCGGTGCGACCGTCGGTTCGGTGATCCCGACGCTGAAGGCCATCATTCCGGCTGCCGTGGGTGTGGACATCGGCTGCGGCATGATGGCTGCGAAGACCACGCTGCGTGCTGAAGACCTGCCCGACAACCTGGGCCCGCTGCGCTCGGCCATCGAGAAGGCCGTGCCGCACGGCTCGGCGCCCAAGCATCGTGGCCGTGACCCCGGTAGCTGGGAGAACCCGCCCGAGACGGTGGACCAGATCTGGGCCACGCTGGTCGACGAGTTCAACGCGCTGTGCGAGCTGCACCCACGCTTGAAGAACACGAACAACCGCAAACACCTGGGCACGCTGGGCACGGGCAACCACTTCATCGAGGTGTGCCTCGACGAGGCTGGCTTCGTCTGGTTCATGCTGCACTCGGGCTCGCGCGGCGTGGGCAACGCCATCGGTACGCACTTCATCGAGCTGGCCAAGAAGGACGCCGAGCGCAACATGCGCAATCTGCCGGACAAGGACCTGGCCTACTTCGAGGAAGGCGCCCAGTACTTCGGCGACTACGTGCGCGGCGTGTCCTGGGCTCAGAAGTTCGCAATGAAGAACCGCGAAGTGATGATGACCAACCTGATCGCCACCGTGCGCTCGGTCATCGCCAAGCCCTTCGAGGCTCACGTCGAGGCGGTGAACTGCCATCACAACTATGTGCAGCAGGAGCGCCACTTCGGGCAGGACGTGTTCGTAACCCGCAAGGGCGCGGTGAGCGCCAAGCGCGGCGAGATGGGCATCATCCCGGGCAGCATGGGTGCGCGCAGCTACATCGTTCGTGGCCTGGGCAACCCGGAGAGCTTCGAGAGCTGCAGCCACGGCGCGGGTCGCGTGATGAGCCGCACCAAGGCCAAGAAGATGTTCACGGTCGAGGACCAGGTCAAGGCGACCGAGGGCGTCGAGTGCCGCAAGGACGCCGACGTCATCGACGAGATCCCGATGGCCTACAAGGACATCGACGCCGTCATGGCCGCACAGAGCGACCTGGTGGAGGTGGTGCACACCCTGAAGCAGGTCGTGTGCGTGAAGGGATAGATGGGTGAGGGCCCGTGCCCTCACCCACATCAGAACAAGAAGAGAAAGACATGATCGAAATTGACGGCTCCGTCGGCGAGGGCGGAGGGCAAATCCTGCGGACTTCACTGGCCCTGTCCATGTGCACGGGCCAGCCCTTCGCGCTGAACAAGATTCGCGCGGGTCGCGCCAAGCCGGGCCTGATGCGCCAGCACCTGACCTGCGTGAACGCCGCGGCCGAGATCTGCGGCGTAGAGGTCCAGGGCGCCGAGCTGAATTCGCAGTCCCTGACGTTCACGCCAGGCCGGGTGCGCGCGGGCGACTACACCTTCAATGTCGGAACGGCGGGTAGCTGCACGCTCGTGCTGCAGACCGTCTGGCCGGCATTGATGCTGGCCGATGAACCCAGCCAGTTGAAGCTCGGGGGCGGAACCCACAACCCCATGGCGCCGCCGTTCCATTTCCTGGAGCGCAGCTACGCGCCGCTGCTGCGCAAGCTCGGCGCGGAGGTCGAACTCGAACTGCGTCGCTTGGGCTTCTACCCGGCCGGCGGAGGCGAGATCGAAGTCAAGATCTGGCCCGCCGGCGACCGGCTGCAGGCTTTCGATTTGAATGAACGCGGCGCCAGGCTTGAGAGCTACGCCGAATGCTTTGCCCCGGCGCTGCCGCGCTCGGTGGCTCGGCGTGAGCTGCAGCAACTGGGCGCGGACCTCGGCTGGAGTGACGATCAGCTGCGCGAGGCAGCCAGCCGCCAGAACGAAGGGCCGGGCAACGCGCTTCTGGCGACGCTGGTTTACGAGAACGTCTGCGAGGTCGTCACCGGGTTTGGCGAGAAGGGCGTCAGCTCCGAGCAGGTCGCGCGCGATGTCGTGCGCGAGGTGCGGGCATACCAAGTCAGCGAAGCCGTGCTCGGGCCTCATCTGGCCGACCAGTGGGCACTACCACTAGCGCTTGCCGTGTGGCGGCGTGGGGGCGAGGCGTCGTACACCTGTACGGAGCTGACGCCTCATGCAACAACGAACTTCGACGTGATCGAGCGGTTTTTGCCGGTGAAGTTCTCAACCGCGGCAATCGCTGGCGGCTTCTCAGTCAAGGTGCAGGTTGCTGACCCATCAGTCGGGCAATCCCTGTTGTAGGAGCTATTGCGACTGAGATATTGTTTTCGAGCGGCTATGGGGGTCCTTCCTTCTAAAACATCTGAACCTAGGGCCCCCGCTTTCCGCTCATCGCCTGCCTCTGGCAGGCGATCTTGTTTCCAGGGAGGAGACGATGAACGAGATCTACCTGCGCCGTCGATCGCGGCTGCATGTGCACCCGGGAACGGGCGGCGTCACGCCACAGCAGATGGCGACGATGCTCAAGGAGCTTGAGCCGCTGGGCTTCGTGCTGGCCGATGAAGTGGTTTCGCGCCTGTCCACACTGACACCCGAGGAAGTAGCGCGACTTCTGCGCGAGGCGACGCAGGAGATGCGCAAGCTCGTGGGCGCGCACCGCCAGCACGTGCCATTGCATCCCGGCTTTCCGACGCAGGTGATGGCGCTGACGGAGGCGCAGCTGTACCTCGACGCGGTGAGTCACTACGTGAGCCTGCGCCGGTTGCCGGCCACGGACGAGCAGCGCCCGCCGCTGCTGCACAACCGCTCCCCGCGCGTTGTGGAACTGGGATCAGTGGAGGACTTTGAGTCCATCTGCACGCGGCTTGCGGGATCGGCTGCATCTCTGTCTGTACAGGAGCAGGCCGACCTGACCTGGTTCGTGCGTCAGTACCGAGCCGATGTGTTTCGCCTGCTGCCAGCGAAGTTTCCGTTCAAGGAGAACCTGGCCTTGCTGGGCGCCCAACTGGTGTTGCATGTGGGGGAGGACGAGCGCACGCAGCGCTTCGTCGAAACGCATTTCCGCACTGCGACCGACGTGCTGCGCCTGGCCGCGGGCTTGTCCGGCGGCGATGTGTCGCTGGCTGCGCCTTCGCGCTTCGCCCGCTTCCCGCGCCGTCAACGTCGGCTGCTGCTCGCCCTGCTAGAGGGCTGCGGCGGCCTGACGGAAGACATGCGTCGCCGCGTGGAGCAATTCAAGCGCCTGGGCGAGCGACTGCATCCGGGAGAGCACGCCGAGCGCTACCCGAAGACGGCTGCAGCATTTACGGTGATCCGCGACGGCTTGCCCTTCACGAGCTTCAACAGCCGCGTGGAGCTAGCCTTGATCACAGGCGACGTTGCCGGTGCGGCGCAAGCGTTGGAGGCGCGCCCGGGTGAATACGCTCGCCGGCTGGACGTACTGCTACGCAAGAGCGGCGAGCCCAAGGCGCTGCTGAAACGCTTTGCCGAGTTGGCGCCGCGCGTGTCGACTGCCGTGCTGCTGCAGGTGCTCGCGCATTTCAAGGTGCGCGCTGAAAAAGGGCGGCTGCGCGTGTTCTTTCCCAAGGGCGATGTTGCCAAGGTGTTCGCGCTGCGGGACCGCCGCGCAGCCATCGACGAGCGCATCGCGCAACAGGTGGTGCAGGGTTGCGAGGAGGCGCTGTTGGCGCGCTTCGCGCAGTTGCCGCCTTTGGGACGCTGCTACGTGGATCCGGCGTTGGCGAGCTACGTCGTGCCGTTGGCACAACGCGCAGCGTCCAAGACGCTGCGCACCTTTGCGCGTGGCAGTCGCATTCCCGTGCCCGACGGCGGCTTCATCCGGCTCTTCCTTTGGTGGATGAACGACCGGTCGCGGGTGGACATCGACCTCTCCGTGGTGCTGTACGGCGATGACTACCGCTACATGGACACGGTCGCGTTCTACAACCTGCGCAGCTGGGGTGCGCACCACAGCGGCGACATCGTCGATGCCCCGAAGGGCGCGGCCGAGTTCATTGATCTGGACCTGCAGATGCTGCGCGCCCGCGGCGTGCGGTTCGTGGTGATGTGCGTCAACAGCTACTCGGGCCAAGCCTACTGTGATCTCCCGGAGTGTTTCGCGGGCTGGATGTCCCGCATGAACCTGAACTCTGGCGAACCTTTCGAGGCTCGCACCGTGGTGGATCGTGTAGACCTGGCTTCCGACGCGCACATTAGCCTGCCGCTTGTGCTGGACCTGCAACGGCGCGAGGTGTTGTGGGCGGACATTGCATTGCAAGAGCATCCGCGCTTCGCCAACAGCGTGGCGAGCAATCTGGCCGGCGTGTCGTTGATGCTGCGCGCGCTCCATGAGATGGTGAAACCAGACATGCATACGCTGCTATCGCTACACGCGCGGGCACGCGGCACCGTGGTGGACAGCCACGAGAACGCCGACACCCGCTTCGGGACGACGCGTGGATGCACCGTCACGCCTTTGGATGGCGACCTGATCAGGTCGGAATATGTCCAATAGGTGCCCCTTGAACGGGGGGCCGTTTGGCAGCGAAAGCCGGCGCTTCACGATACGGGCCCGGCATCCTGGACAAGTAGCACGCGAGCTCTACTGATGCTGAATTCACGGCAGGACGCGTATGAGTTGCTACGTGGTCTCGGGGCGCCGCGGCGACTCGTCTTGCATCTGCAGCTGGTCGGCGAGGCCGCTGATCACCTGATTGACGGGTATCGATCTCTCGGTCTGGATTTCGATTCCCACTTGATTGAGCTGGGGGCAGCTGTGCACGATGCAGGAAAGATCCTGCATCCAGGGGAGCTGAAGGGGCCTGGCGCAATTCATGAGCGCGCGGGCCAAGACCTACTCCTGGCTCACGGCGTTGATCCAAGAGTTGCGCGATGCTGTGTGACTCATGCCAAGTGGCAGCTGTCGGGCGTCACTTTCGAGGAGCGCTCTGTCGCGCTTGCCGACAAGTTGTGGAAAGGCAAGCGAGACGAGGCTCTTGAGTTGGCGGTCATCGACGGGGTCGCGATGAGACTGCAAGTCGCGCGCTGGGACATATTTGAACGCCTCGACGCCATATTCGAAGCAATTGCCTCTGAAGCAGAGAGTCGGCTGGAGCGCAGCCGATGCTTTGATTAGCAAGCGGCACTAGCGTTGGGCATGGCGCTGGCTTGACGCCTCCTATAGACCGGGTGGCCAAACATTCGCAGTGTTGCGCGGCGATGATCGTGCTGTCATTGCACGGCAACTGCGATCGGCATTGATCGAGAACTGGTCAGTGGAATCCGGGAAATCTCGTTGCGGGTTCCGCGGGTGCCCACAACCAAATTCGGACGACAAAATGAAAAAGCCCCTCACCGCGAACGGGAGGGGCAAAGGCTGAAAGGTGTTGCTGCTGCGGTTAGGCGAGCCGCGAGCCTCGCGGCAGCTTAGCTGCCAGCCACTCGTGGACGTCCACGCGGATCTTGCGTCCCTTGAGCAGGAAGTCTTCGTGTCGACTTGGCACATACGGCATGAAGCACAGCGGCATGCGGGCTTCCTCAGGTGTCCGGTTGGCCTTCAAGGAATTGCACGAGCGGCAGGCCGCGATCGTGTTCATCCAGGTGAGGCGTCCACCCCGGGACTCAGGGACGATATGGTCGACCGTCAACTCACGTTCATCGAACAGCTCCGTGCAGTAGGCGCAGGTGTGGCGGTCGCGCCGAAGCAGCTTGACCTTGGAGAAGACGGGCACCAGATCAAACAGGTTGATCCGTGAGGCACCTCTCAGCGCGATGATGGGCGGCACTTCAACGATCGACTGCAGGCCAGTCAGCGAGTTGGTGCCACCTCTTAGCACCGCCAGAGGCGCCTCACCCACAGTCCAAACCACGGAATCGGTAGCCAGATGGCCCACAGCTTCCTCGACCGAGATCCATGCCTGCGGGAGGCCGGTGATGTCGAGTTGGAGAACTTCGTGCTGCATCGGGCGTTCCTCCTTTCTGATGGTCAGCGTTGGTGGCGCGATTTCGCGCGGGATTTGGTTCTGTCGAACCGGCTTTGGTCCCCGCCGCAGGGATCGAACCTGCACGCCTTACGGCACGAGCACCTCAAGCTCGCGCGTCTGCCTGATTCCGCCAGGCGGGGTGGGGAGATGAGACTTGGGGTGTGCGATCGGTTTCGAACCGATGCCTCCGGGAATCACAATCCCGGGCTCTTCCAACTGAGCTACGCACACCGCTGGTAAGACCATCAAGTGCTGCCGGCCGCGATTCATGGCCAGTTCATCTCGAACGATCCGTTGGCCCGTCATCCAGACCTTGGTTGGTTGAATGGGGATCTGGCCCAAGAACTGCGCGAGGTGGCTGAGGTGTTGCCACAACTTTGACAACCCGTGCCGGGGTTTGGATGGCGACTCGCAACTCATGAACGAGTCGCTCTAACCGACTGAGTGAACGGATTAAGGAGTCAATGAGTGGTCCCTCGAGCGCGATTTGAACGCGCAGCCTTCCGGTTAAAAGCCGGTTGCTCTCGCCAGTTGAGCTATCGAGGGTATGGACTGGCTCCACCTGCTGGCCTCGAACCCGCGCGCTCCCGGTTAACAGCCGGGCGCTCTACCAAACTGAGCTAAGGTGGAAATGACTGGTACGACGG
>NZ_JBFULE010000011.1:0-30754 GCF_056400485.1 Roseateles sp. P5_B10 | reverse complement strand
GCACCGCCACCTTCCCGCTCGGCATTCCCTACGGCTACACGCTGCAGGCGCCGTCGTGCGTGAAGCAGAAGCTGCCGGCGGCGGCGGGGGCGGGGACGGGGTTGGCGAAGGTCAGCTGCTGATGGCGTGGCCGGTCGGCGCCCCACAAAGTGAGCCGACCGGCCACCCGCTACGTCATCCCCAGGTCATGCTCCACTCGACTCGGACATGGGGCCTGAGCTGCAGCTCGCAGAACTTGATGCGCTCGTCGTTGAACGCCACGCGCAGAACTTCCCTGCCTCCAGCCGATTCGATGTGCCAGGTATGGGCCATCACCGAACTGAACCGCAGCCGCAGCAAATCGCCCTGCCACCATTCGACAGCGAACTCCATGTCATCCGGTGCAACGGTAGCGACGACCCGGTCGTCCCCGCGCAGCGTCGCGAATCTCGCACCGTAGTACCAACCTTCGGCGTGAGTCCACTCGGGCTCCGTCTCGAAGAACACCACATAGTCAAGAAGCTCGAGCCGATCGGTCATCCATTCTCTCCACCCCCATCGCCACCACCGTCGGCGCYCCCGTAAACCGCAGCACCCCCGCATCCAGCACCGCCGCAATCACACCCAGCATGACGCCCATGCCCATGCCGTAGCCCGAGCAGGCATGCGGCGGCGGGCCCTGGGGATCGGCGCAGTCACCGCCAAAGGCGACGTGGTGGCGCAGCGGGTCCTGCTGTGTGGCCGAGCCCAGCCCCACGACGACGACGCGGCCGGCCTCGACATCGACCTGTCCCAGGCGGTGCGCTTCGCGCGCCTTGCGCCAGACCTGGAAGGGCGTGGGGCGCCGGGTCAGCGTCGCGACCATCGTCGGGCGCAGCCGGGCCACGGCCTCGGCGTAGGGGCGCATCTGGGTCTGCGGATCGGGCACGACTTCGTGCCACAGCGGCTGCAGCTCCCACAGCTTGCGCGTCTGCACCCAGGCGGCCAGCACGGTGATCAGGTTGGCATGCGTGGTGGGCGGAAAGCCCAGCATGATGCCGGCCAGCGTGCATGCAGCCAGGTCGGGCGTGGCGTCGGGCAGGGCTCTGGCAGCGGCGACGATCTTCTGCGCCAACGGCGGCAGCACGGTGCCCGGCTCAGCCAGCCAGGCCTCGATGGCTGCCGTGAAGCGGCGGCCGGCGGCGCGGCCTTCGGCCTGCACCGCCTCGGTCGGGTAGGGACCGAAGACATGGCGCGAGACCTTGAAGAGATCACGCGGGCAGCGCGCGGCCGCCCCTTGAGCCGGCGCCTCGGCATGGAATTCGGTGCCCCGGATGTGGCGCCCGTCGGGCTGCCCGAACCACCGCTGGCACAGCGCGGCCAGCACGCCTTCGCTCAAGCGCTCGAAGTCCAGCGGCGTGTCGGTGGGCAGGTCCTTGGGTTTCTGCGAAGCCGGAAAAGCGTTCAGCAGCCCATGGGCCTCTTCCTTCAGCTTCGCCAGGCCGGCCTTGGCGACCTGGTAGGCGGTGGCATAGCAATCAGCCTCGCTGAAGGCCTCGATGGCCGCATTGATGATGGGCGCCAGTGCTCGATGACCGCTGCTTTCGTCCTGACCCAGAAAGCCCAGGCCGATGGAGTCGTGCATGCGCTCGCCGTAGCCGCTGACGGAGTAGCGGTCGGGGGCGTTCCTCAGCACCTCGCAGACGCGCTCGGGCGCGCCCACCAGCACGCCATAGGCCGTGTCGACGACGCCATCAGGCTGGGCGCGCACCCAGGCCCAGGCGGCATCGCGGGTGTTGGTGTCTTCCAGCCAGAGTTGCATGGCCGCCTTGTCCTGCAGGTCGGGCACGCGCTCGGGCACCGGCGTGGGAGGCGGCAGCGGCAGAGGCAGCTCGGTCAGGCAAGGCAGGGATTTCAGCGCGGCGATGGAGGGCACGAAAAAGTACGCGCCCCATTGCAGCGTGACGAAGGGCTCGGGGCCGAGGTCGATCTCGTAGGGCTTGCCGGCGTGCTCGAAGGGGAAGAGGCGCGGGCCGCCGCTGCCGTCGACGACACCCAGCAGCGGGTCGCTCTGCGCCGCATAGCCGCCGCTCGCGTTGCCGCCGGCCACCCAGCGCTGCACCACTTCAAACTGCTCGGCCAGATGGGCGTTGTAGGCCATGAAGACGAGGCCGCGGTCCTCGTCGTCCGGGGCATCGGCATGCACCGGCGCGCCATAGCTCATGCCGCGGCGCAGGATGCGCGGCATGCGGTTCCTGGAGAAGGCCGTGCCGGCCAGGTCGCGCGGGTTGGTGCGGCGGATGTGGGCGTGGAAGGGGCAGGCCGAGCCTTGCGCGTCCTTGGCGAAGTTGAAGTCATTGCTGCTGCCCGAGGCCTCGGGCGCCGCGAGCGGCCGGCCGTCCTGCCAGCGGCCCATCAGCTTGGCAAGCACCAGCTCGTGGTCCAGGCCGATCTTCCTGGCCTCCTGGTAGGTGCGCTTGGCAAAGCGACCGGTGTACTGGCGCAGCTTGCGCACCACCAGGAAGCTGCCGCGATCCAGCAGCGCATCGGGCTGCTCGGGCACGGTGTAGCCCTTGTCGCGCTCGGTGGGGAAGCCTTGCAACACCTCGCCGTACTTGACCTTGTCGTCCCAGGCCAGGCCCGTGGGCGGTGCGTCGTCCGGCGTCGGCACGGGCTGGCTGATGCCGTCCTTGAAGCCGAAGTGCTCCTTGTCGGCCGCATTGCTGCGCATGGGCTCGATGGCCATCAGCGCCAGGCCGGTGTTGACGGTCAAGGCCTCGGCCAACTCCTTCAGGCGCTTGTCGTCGGCCGCAGTGAAGTTCTCGCCCGGCTCGGCGGCCGCAAAGCGCAGCTGCACGAGGACATGGGCGTTGGCGGGGTCAATGCGGTCGATCTTGTTGACATGAGGCGCCAGCACCCAGTGCGAAGGGTGGTTGTGGCGCACGTCGCCCAGCAGGCCGGCGCGCGCGGCCATGCCTTCCTTGAAGGCCTGCGGGAAGCGTTCCAGGCGCGAAGCCGGGACGCCCAGCGCCCTCAGGCCTGACAGGGTCAGCGCCACCTGGCGCCAGACGGCGAGCTGGGCGCCGTCTTCGTTGTCGCGCTGGACCGGCGCGGTGCTGAGCCAGGCGACAGCCTGAGCCGGCTGGGCCACGCGCAGCAGCACCAGGCCGCCGCGGTTGCCGGGCGGTTTGCTCAGCAGGCAGCACTGCAGGTCGCCCGGCAGCAGCGACAGCTCGCGCGCCTTGATCTCGGGCTCGGGCAGCGGCTGCTCGAACCAGGCCAGCATCTCGTGATGGCGCTGGCGCAGCTGGCCGCCTGCGGTCTTGCCGCCATCCTTGGGAAACTGTTCAACCGTGCCCAGCTCGCGCAGCTCGAACAGCACGTCGTGGGTGGCGCGCAGCAGGCAGTCGCGGTCGGGTGCCCCGGTGCCGAAGTAGCGCTGCAGCGTGTACAGGCCCGCCAGCGGCAGCAGGCCGCGCGCCGCCATCGCGAAGCGCTCCTTGTCGCCAGCGGGCAGCGGCGGCGTCTCGCCGGAGGCCGGCGCGCGCAGGCGGTTGAATTCCAGCTCGTTGGCACGGCCGCGCTGAGCAGCCTCCAACCGGGCGAGGTATTCGCCATCGCCGACGCTGCGGCCGGAGGCGATGAACAGGAAGTCGGCCGAGATCTCGTGATCGCGCACCCAGCGCCCATAGGTCTCGAAGCTGCAGTCGCGCGACAGCGTGTAGGCCTCGGTGTGGCAGAGCATCAGGTCCAGCGTGGAGCCGAGCTGGTCCCAGATCACCCGCATATAGGGCTCCCAGCCGCCGTCGAAGCAGACGTTGAGCAGCAGCCGGTCGGGCGCTCCGTCCTTGCCGTCGACGATGCTCCAGCGGAAGGAATGGACGATGCGCCAACGGGCGACGATGTCGGTATAGGGCGAGGCCGGCGAGCTGGACTCGCGCGAGCCCAGGCGCAGGCCGTTGAGCGTCTTCAGCACCCTGCGCAGGCGGTCCACATAGGTGACGACCTCGAGCGCGTCGACAAAGCCGCGCTTGATGTCAGCCAGCAAGTTGAGGTCGGTGATGCCGCCGAGCTGAACGTCGTTGCCCCGTGCCATGACTCTTCTCCCTAGCTTTTAGGGGAGAAGTATCCCGGCACCGCATGACGCCGGGGACAGGGTCGGCCCTCAGGTTTAAGGAGGGATTCCGTTGATCCCTGCCGGACGCATTTCATCCGCGAAAAGCCGCAACCTATCGCAAACCCTTAGATCGGATGACCCCTCAAGATCACACTGGCGGCACACCAGAGAGAAAGAAGTCCGCCATGAACCGCATCAGCACCACCACCGCCGCCGCCCGCACCCRCCTGCAAGCCGTCAGCGCCGCCATCCTCGTCGCCCTGGTCGCCCTGACCGGCGCTACCTGGATGACGCTCACCGTGCCGGCCGAAGCGCCCGAAGTCGTCAAGCTGGACCGCGTGGTCATCAGTGGCGTGAGCACCCCGGAGCCGACGATTGCCCAGCTGCCCCGCGTCGTCATCGAAGGCCGCCGCACGCCGGATGCGACGCAAGTCGCCAGCGCCGACCTGACGGCCGCCGTCCGCTAAGCGGGCCGAGCGCCGGGCCGCCCCCTAGCCGGCCCGCACTGGCGATGTGCGTGGGGCTCAACGCCACACGCATCGCCGCCCCCTCGGGGGACCGGCCAGACTTGCCTGCGTTCAGCAAGGCGAGACTGGACGAGGGGCTAACGCCCCAACACGCGAAGGATCTCCCGGCCGTAGGCTTCGAGCTTCTTCGCCCCCACGCCGCTGATCTCCCCCAGTTCGGCCAGGTCCCCCGGCAGGACGCGGGCCATCTCCGCCAGCGTCGTGTTCTGGAAGATCACATAGGCCGGCAGGCCATGCTCCTTGGCCACCTCGGAGCGCCAGGCCTTCAGCGCCTCGAAGCGCTCATGACCTTCGGCATCCAGGCCCAGCGCCGGATCTGCCTTGGGCTTGGCACCGCCCCGCGACGTCTTTGACTTGCCGCGCGGCTTCTTCTCCTCGGCCTCGCGCAGGCGCAACTCCACCTCGCCCTTGAGCACCGCCCGTGCGCTGTCCTGCAAGGCCAGCGTATTGAACTCGCCCTCGGCGGCCACATGACCCAGCGAGATCAGCTGGCGCAGCACAGCCCGCCACTGCTGCTCGGACAGGTCGGCGCCGCAGGCCCAGGTCGACAGGTTCTCGTGGCCGTATTGCTTGGTCTTGTCGGTCGCCTTGCCCCGCAGCACGTCGATCAGGTGGCCGGCGCCGAAACGCTCGCCGCGCTGGTGGAAGCGGTAGATGCAGCTCAGCAGCTTGYGTGCCGCCTCGGTGCCGTCCCAGGTCTGCGGCGGGTTCAAGCAGTTGTCGCAGTTGCCACAGGGCGTTGACGCTTCGCCGAAGTAGCCCAGCAGCCGCACGCGCCGGCAGTCAGTCGCCTCGGCCAGCGCCAGCAACGCATCCAGCTTGCCGCGCTGGCCCTGCTTGAAGACCTCGTCGGCCGGGCTGTCGTCGATCATGCGGCGCTGGTTGACGACGTCAGCCAGGCCATAGGTCATCCAGGCCTCGGCCGGCGCGCCATCGCGGCCGGCGCGACCGGTCTCCTGGTAGTAGCTCTCGATGTTCTTGGGCAGGTCCAGGTGGGCGACGAAGCGCACGTCGGGCTTGTCGATGCCCATGCCGAAGGCGATGGTGGCCACCATGACGATGCCGTCCTCGCGCAGGAAACGGTCCTGGTGGCGGCGGCGCACGTCGGCGTCCAGGCCGGCGTGGTAGGGCAGGGCCTTGATGCCCTCGCTCTCCAGCCACGCCGCCGTCTCGTCGACCTTCTTGCGGCTCTGGCAGTAGACGATGCCGGCCTCGCCCTCGTGCTCGTCGTTGATGAAGCGCAGCAGCTGGTCGCGCGGCGAGGTCGTCTTTTCGGCGATCAGGTAGCGGATGTTGGGCCGGTCGAAGCTGCTGATGAAGACGCGTGCGTCCTGCAGTTGCAGCCGCTGGATGATGTCGGCCCGCGTCAGGTCATCGGCGGTGGCCGTCAGCGCGATGCGCGGCACATCGGGGAAGCGCTCGTGCAGCAGACTGAGCTGCAGATACTCGGAGCGGAAGTCATGCCCCCACTGGCTGACGCAATGCGCCTCGTCGATGGCGAACATCGACAGCAGGCCGCGTTCGTGCAGCGAGGCCAGCTGGGCCAGGAAGCGCGGCGTCGTCAGCCGCTCGGGCGCGGCGTAGAGCAACGTCAGCCGCCCGCTCATCATCTCGCGCTCGATGCGGCTGGCCTCCTCGCCGGTCTGGCTGGAGTTCAGGAAGGCGGCGTGCACGCCGGCCTCCTCCAGCGCACCGACCTGGTCGTGCATCAGCGCGATCAGCGGGCTGACGACGATGGCCACGCCCTGTTGGCGGGTGTGGCGCACGATGGCGGGCACCTGGTAGCACAGGCTTTTGCCACCACCGGTGGGCATCAGCACCAGCGCGTCGCCGCCGGCGGCCACCTGCTGGACGATGTCGGCCTGCTGGCCGCGGAAGGCGGTGTAGCCGAATACTGCTGACAGGACCTGGTGAGCTGCGGATTGCAGGTCGTCGGAGGCTTGGGGAAGATGCAGGGGCGGATTCATTCAGCCGCCATTGTCCCAGGAGCTTCCAGATGCCCCCGTCCGATAAAGCCGCCGAATTGCGCGAGCGCCTGATCCGCAATTTCAATGACGCGCCGCGCGAGCGCTTTGTGCGCCCGCCGCGCTACGACACCGAGACCACGTCGCTATCCAAAGGCACCGCCGCCCAGCAGTTGGGCGCCAGCTTCGACATCCTGGCGCCCGGTCAGATGGGCTGCCCTTACCACTTCCACTACGCCGAGGAGGAGATGTTCATCGTGCTGCAGGGCGAGGGCACGCTGCGCGTCGCCGGCGAGCTGGTGCCCATCCGCGCCGGCGACACCATCAACATCCCGGCAGGGCCCGAGTACCCGCATCACATCATCAACACCTCGGACGCGCCGCTGCACTACATCAGCATCAGCACGCAGAAGGAGCCGGAGATCTGTGTCTACCCGGATTCGGGCAAGGTGGGTGCTTTCGCGCCGGGCCTGCGCCTGCTTCAAAAGCAGGACGCCGGGCTGGACTACTGGGTTGATGAGCCCTAGGAGCCTGTCGGGCTTTGGGTCGGGTGCGCGTTGGGCCTGCAAGGGGGCTCAGCCTAGGCGCAAAGCGGAGCTGGGCCGGGTGCCCAGCGAGCATTTGCAACGACGGATCAGCCCCCTTGCAGGCCCAACCCGAAGGGCCGGGGCGATTTGCAGGGCGATTCGGCGTTGCCGACTCGTTGTGGGGGCCGATCCCACGCCTCGTCGGCGCCTTGCCTCGCCCCGCAACTCACCCCGGCGCGCACCCGACCCAAAGCCCGACAGACTCCTAGTAATGCGGCGGCAGCTCGTCGCGCGGACCGCGCATGCCGTCCGGCTCTGCCGCCGTGGCCCGATTGCGCAGCTCGACGAGCTCGCGCACCAGCCGGTCGATCTGCTCCTGCTGGCGCACGACGACCTGGTTGAGCTGCTCGACCGTGTCTTCGGCGAAGCTGGCCTTGATCTCGAGGTCGGTGATGCGTTGTTCGAGGGCTTGCAAGGTGTCCATGACGATATGGTGGCGCATTTCGGCGGGGTTGCGGGCCGAGTTGGGCGACGTACGCGCGCGGTGGAGCGGCTGGTTTGCGGCGGCGGAAATCGGCACAGCCTGAGCAAGCCTTCGGAAAGCGGCCGCTCAACSTTTGAACTTATCGGTAGTCACAATGGGCGACGCCCGCTTTCGCCTGTCCGTGCGATGGAAGGGCTAGGCGCCATCGTCTTCCTCACAAGACAGGTACTCAGCTACTTGGCCAACGCCTTCCACTTCAAATCCAACTTTCTGGGCCACCCTCCCGGGGCCCGCACTTTCGGGGATGGGAAGAATGAACCTGATGTCGAGGCTGGTCTGCGCCAGCATGTGTTTGTTTGCCGGCACTGCCTTGGCCGCCGGCAACGCGGCGAACACCGCAACATGGAAGCTCATCTTCAACGGCAAGGATCTCAGCGGCTGGTCGGCGCACTACGCATCCAAGGTCAGCGCCGATACGCCGGCCGCGTCCAGCATCTTCGAAGTGAAGAATGGCGAGATCCACGCGTATCCCACGCACGTGGCGGGCACGCCCCAGCCGTTCGCGTACATCATCACCGACGCTGACTTCAAGGACTATGTGATCAGCCTCGAATACAAATGGGGCAATAAGAAGTTTCCGCCGCGGCTTCACGAAGTGCGCGATGCGGGCCTGCTGTATCACGTGTATCGCGTGCGGCCGTCAGACTGGCCGGCGAGTGCCGAAGCCCAAATCCAGGAAGGCGACACCGGAGATTCGTGGGCGATATCGACGCAAGCCTCGAGCTTCGTCGATCCGAAGACCGGCCGTTATGCACTGCCCGAAAACGGCGGTGTCCCCATCACGGGCGGCGAGAACGAGGGCTACCACCGTACGCGCCACGGGCGTGTCAACGAGCGTCCGGGCTGGAACACGCTCGAAGTCATCGTGCGCGGCGATCGCGCCACACACGTCGTCAACGGCGTCGTGAACATGCGCGTCAGCGAACTCAAGTCCTGGGATGCCGGCACGAGCAGCTGGGTCAAACTCGACCACGGCAAGATCGTGCTTCAAGCTGAAGGCGCCGAGGTTTTCTATCGCAACATCAAGGTTCGGGCGCTCACGGAGACCGACGACATGCTGCCTGCGCCTGCACTCAGCGAGGTATGGTTCCCGGTTCCACCCAAGGTGACGCCGGGCGCGGCGCCAGGTGCCGCACCGTCGGACGCCATCGTGCTGTTCGACGGCAAGAGCCTCGACGCATGGAAAAGCGCGAACACCGGGGCAGCCGCGGGCTGGAAAATTGACAACGGCGAATTGGTGGTCGGCCCGGGCACCGGCGACATCCAGACCCAACAGTCCTTTGGTGACGTTCAACTGCACCTGGAGTGGCGCGCGCCCAAACTTCCCGCCGACAAAGTGAGTCAGGATCGCGCCAACAGCGGCGTATTCCTGCAGGATGTCTACGAGGTTCAGATTCTCGACAACTTCGAGAACCCGACCTACGTGAACGGCATGGTGGGGTCGATCTACAAGCAGTTCCCGCCGCTCGTCAATGCCACTTGGCCAGCCGAGAACTGGAACACTTACGACATCATCTACGCCGCGCCGCGCTTCGCGGCTGACGGTTCGCTCATTTCACCGGCGCGACTTACGGTGTTGTTGAATGGCGTGCTGGTGCAGAACAACTCCGCGCTCAAGGGCGGCA
The DNA here is from genome assembly GCF_056400485.1 of Roseateles sp. P5_B10. NCBI lineage: Bacteria > Pseudomonadati > Pseudomonadota > Betaproteobacteria > Burkholderiales > Sphaerotilaceae > Roseateles > Roseateles sp. P5_B10. The sequence goes on along the minus strand of NZ_JBFULE010000011.1, from coordinate 21,492 downwards.
CCACCTACATCGGTACGCCCAGCTATCGAGCACATGCCGAAATGCCGCTGCGCCTGCAGGATCATGGGCATCTGGTCCGGTACCGCAACATCTGGGTGCGCAAGCTTTGATGGGGACGTTGCTGGTTTCCTGACAAGAGGGAGACCGGTTCGAAGTGCCCTGTTCTGCCCGGTACTGCCGTCCTCGGGCTGCTCACCGAAGTGGTGAACGGCGCAAAGTGCGCAAGGTGTTGAKGCATCGAGACTTTCRATGAGTWGYGAGCGGTCAACTGCCGGATCTAGGTTCAATGACCGTTGCCGCTGGTATCGGCCATTAGGTCGCGAGATCTGGGTGACAGCAGCCAGTCTGAAGCACGCGCCTGTTTACGCTCGCTGACGCCCGCGATCCAGCGCGGCGGCCGCCATGCTGCCTATGTGCCTAAACACCGCGCTATGGCGCCATCTGAAACTCGACCCGCGCCCAATGTCCAAGCCCGTCCATGACGGTGAGCCGGTGCGCGCCCGCGCGCTCCACGTGCAGCGTCTGTGCCGCGCCAGCCGTCGTGCTGGCCGCCATCCATTGACCATCAAGCAGCCACGTCAGCCCCTGCTGCGCGCCGATCGCCTGCAGCTTCAGCACGACCTCGCGCTGGCCCGGCGCCGGGCGCAGCACCGTGCCGGGCTCCAGGCCGACGATGCGCAGGCGGTTGGCCGCCAGCTGCTGGCTGGCGCAGCCCGGTCGCCAGGCCAGGCGCTCCAGCGGGTGGCGCTGCTCGGCATCGAGGAAAGGCCCGAGCAGCGCAGGCCAGCGCACAGCCTCAAAACGCTCGGCCTCGGGCGCGCAACCGGGTTGCACGCGCTGGCCCGCCGCCACCCAGACAGGCTCTGCCAACGGCCCCGGTCGCAGCCGGTCGGGCAACGTCGGCGGCACGGCGCCGTCCAGCGTCCAGGCGATGCGACGCTGCAGGCATAGCGCCGGCTCGGTGGCGGCTTCGGCCAGGCCCAGCGGCCAGCAGATGGGCACGGCCGCCACGCTGTCGGGCCGGCGGCGCGGTGCGAGCTGCTGGCGGGCCTCGTCGGGGCCCAGCGCCGCCGCCAGGTCGCGCAGCAACGGTGCCGCCGAGTTGGCGCCGAAGTGGCCGGGGTTGGGCGTGCCGTCGGGCCGGCCAATCCACACGCCGAAGGTGTAGCGGTCCGTCACGCCCAGCGCCCAGGCGTCGCGAAAGCCAAAAGACGTGCCCGTTTTCCAGGCCACGCGCTGGCCGCTCTCGCGAAACGGTGAACCCGGCCGGCCGCCGTTCTCCAGGATCTCGCGCACGATGTAGGCAGCACCCTCGCTCATCAGCCGCGCCTCCTTCAGCGGCTCGTCGGGCATCAACCGCGGCCGGGCCGCAATACCGCCGCGCGCCAGCGCTGTGTAGGCGCCGACCAGCTCCTCCAGCGTCGTGCTGCCGCCGCCGAGKATGAGGCTCAAATTGGGCGCCGCATTGGCCGGCATGCGCAGCCTCAGGCCCGCATGGCGCAGCCGGCCGGCGAAGCGCTCCGGGCCCAGGCGGTCCAGCAGGTCCACGGCCGGCACGTTGAGTGAGCGCTGCAGCGCCTCGCTGACGCTGACGGGGCCCGAGAAGTCGGCCTGGAAATTGCCCGGCGCATAGCCGCCGAAGTTCTGCGGCGCGTCGATGAGCAGGCTCTCGGAATGGATGAGCCCTTCGTCCAGCGCCATGCCGTAGAGGAAGGGCTTGAGCGTGGAACCCGGCGAGCGCTTGGCGCGCACCATATCCACGTGCGCCCCGCGGCGCGCGTCGGTGAAGTCCGCCGAGCCGACGTAGCCGCGCACTTCCAGCGTGCGGTTGTCGACGACCAGGGCCGCCAGCGACACGGCGTCGGGCAGGCTGTTGAGCCGGTCGGTCAGCAGCTGCTCCAGGCGGGCCTGCAGACCGGCGTCCAGCGTGGTCTGGATCGTCGCCGCCGTCTGACCGTGGCGTTTGGCATCCTGGCGCAGTCGCTCGGCCGCCAGAGGCGCCAGCCAGCGCGCGCGCAGCGGTGGCGCAAAGACGCGCTCCAGCTTGGCGTCGGCCACGTCGGCAGCACTCCAGATGCCGATGGTCTGCATGCGCGTCAACACCTTGTCACGCGCCGTCTGGGCGGCCTGCACAGCCCGGTCCGGTCGCAGCCGTGTCGGTGACTGCGGCAACGCGACGAGCAGCGCGGCCTCGGCCTTGGACAGGTCCGCCGCGCCCTTGCCCAGGTAGGCCCGGCTGGCCGTCTCCACGCCCTCCAGCGGGCCGCCCATGGGCGCGAGGTTCAGGTACAGCGTCAGGATCTCCTGCTTGCTGCAGTGCAGCTCCAGCTGCAGCGCACGGGCGATCTGGCGCAGCTTGGCGGGAATGGTCCGGCCCGCCGCTCGCTCGTCCACGAGGCGTGCGACCTGCATGGTCAGCGTCGAGCCCCCGGAAACGATGCGCCCATGCCGCGCCCACTGCCAGGCCGCGCGCACCAGGGCCACCGGGTTCACGCCCGGATGCCAGCGAAACCAGCGGTCCTCGTAGTGCAACAGCGCCTCGGTGTAGTTGGGCGACACGGCTTGCGGCGTCGTCGGGTGGCGCTGCGCGCCGTCGTCACCGGGCCAGGCGCGCAGCGGCGTGCCGTCGGCGGCCAGCACGGTCAGCGTCGGCGAGTCGCTGGCAGGCGTGGGCAGCGGGCAGGCGAAGTCCAGCACCAGCACGACGGCGAGCAGGCCGGCAAGCGTGAGTTCGATGTGTCGACGGGTGATGCGCATCGRCATGCCGAAGACGATAGCCGAAGCGCCCCCCTAGCTTGCATTGCATCCAGCCCGCCCGCGCTGCGTAAAGACAAGGCCGCAGCGCTGGTTGTGTCCATCTGTTTGCGGTTCCACCCACGACCCGTCCAACAGGAGATGCCATGAAACTGCCCACCCGCGCGCCGACCCTAGCGCTCATCACCGCCAGCGTCCTCGCCGGCCTGGCCGCTTTGACGGCCCAGGCCTCCAGCCACCGCGAGGCCCCGTCGATTGGCGGCATGCCGCGCGTCGACGGCACCGACTTCTACCTGTTCAACAGCTACGAAGGCGTGGCCGCCAACGGCAGCGGCGGCCGTGCCGGCTATGTGACGCTGATCGCCAACTACCTGCCGCTGCAGGATGCCTATGGCGGCCCCAACTACTTCAAGCTGGACCCGAACGCGATCTACGAGATCCACGTCGACAACAACGGCGATGCGAAGGAAGACATCACCTTCCAGTTCAAGTTCATGAACACGCTCAAGGGCATCACCCTGCCCATCGGCAACCAGGTCGTGCCCATTCCGCTGACCCAGGCCGGCACGGTGAGCGCGCCCAATGCCGCAGCCCTCAACGTCAACGAGAAGTTCGCCCTGACCCTGATCCGCGGCGACCGCCGCACCGGCACGGCCAGCCCAGTAGCCAACCCTGCCGGCGGCACCTGGTTCGACAAGCCGGTGGACAACATCGGCACCAAGACGATTGCCGACTACCCGGCCTATGCCGCCCAGCACATCTACAGCGTCAGCCTGCCCGGCTGCGGCTTCCCGGCCAAGGTCTTTGTCGGCCAGCGCCAGGAGGCCTTCGCGGTCAATCTCGGCCCCATCTTCGACCTCGTCAATGCCGACGTGGGCGTCATCACCAACCGCAGCCTGATCAACGCGGCGGCGGTCAATTCCATCCAGGACAAGAACGTCACCTCGCTCGCGCTGGAGGTGCACAAGAGCTGCCTCACGCAGGGCAACGAGACCGTCATCGGCGGCTGGACAACGGCCAGCGTGCGCCAGAGCCAGATCGTCAACGCCGCACCGCCCAGCGGCTACGACACGGCCGTCAAGACAGGCGGCGCCTGGGTGCAGGTCTCGCGGCTGGGCAACCCACTGGTCAACGAGGTCGTCATCGGCCTGCCCGACAAGGACAGGTTCAACGCCTCGGCGCCGACGGGCGACGGGCAGTTCGCCACCTATGTCACCAACCCGACGCTGCCGGCCCTGCTGTCGGCCGTGCTGCCGATCGGCAACGCCGCCCCCACCAACTTGCCGCGCCTGGACCTGGTGACGACCTTCCTGACCGGCATCCCTGGCGTGAACCAGCCGGCCAATGTGGTGGGCTCGGAGATGCTGCGCCTGAACACTGCCATCGCGCCGCGGCCGTTTGCGATGCAGAACCGCCTGGGCATCGTCGGCACCCTGCGCGATGGCGAGAACCCGCCCGACCTGGCCGGCTTCCCCAATGGCCGCCGGCCCAAGGACGACATCGTCGACGTATCGCTGGCCGCCGTCATGGGTGGCCTGTGCTGGCTGAACAACGGCGGCGCGCTGTTCGGCCCGGCCTGCACCCGCGCCGTGGTGCCGCTGGGTGCCACCTCGCTGGAGCTTCACGACGGCGTCGACCAGGCCGTGGTGCCGCTGCTGCCCGGCTTCCCGTACCTCAACACGCCCAAGCCAGGCGCGAAGTGAACCCTTCCAGGAGCAAAGCCATGAATCGATTCCTCGGCGCCGTGGCCCTCGCGGCCGCGCTCTGCAGCAGCGGGGCGGCACAGGCCGGCCTCGTCACCTTCGACAACCCCGGTGTGATCGACATCGATAACAACACCGGCATTGCCAGCTACAGCGAGGCGGGCTATGTCATCAGCGGCCCGGCCGCGAGCTTTCTGCCCCTGGACGGCGCCATGGTGGGCGGCTTCGACACCACGCCCTTCGCGCTAAGCTTGCTCGGCGGCGGCGTGTTCGGATTGCAGTCGCTCGACATCGCGGCCTATGACCTGGGCTTCGGCCCCGGCATGCTGGCCCTGGTCGGTATGCTGGGTGGTGCACAGGTGGCTTCGCTGAACATCGACCTGGCCAATGCCGGACCGTTGGTCTTCGACAGCAGCTGGGCCCAGCTGACCTCGGTCAGCTTCTCGGCCACCAGCGGCTTCGCCCTCGACAACATTGCCACGGTGCCCGAGCCGGGCAGCTTCGCGCTGGCGGGCGCGGCACTGTTGATCGCGGCAACGCGTCGGCGGCGCTGAGCTGAACGTCGTGGCCGGTCCCGGCGCTTCAGCGCGCCGGGGTCGATGCCGCGCGGGCGGCACGCTGCAGCTGCAACTCGGTCTTCAGCCACTGCGCGCTCTCCACCGGCGCCTTGCCGGCACAGCGCACCAGATACGGCTTGCCGCTCATGCTGCTGGTGGCCGCGCCGCGCTCGATGAACTGCTCGGCCGTCTTCACCATGTCCTTGCCTTCCAGATAGTCCAGCTTCTTCAGCAGGTGGGCCTTGGCTTCGGCGCCGGCATACCAGCTGCCGTTGCGGTTGAACTCGCAGCCGGAGGCTTGCAGGCGGGTCAGCAGGGCGTCGACCTCGGCGCGGGCGACGGGTGGCAGCGGTGCGGCGTGGGCCAGGCCGGCGGCCAGCGAAAGCAGAAGGGTGAAGGCAGTGCGCATGAGCCGGATGCTACGAGGACAAACACGTGTCCGACCACAGCGGCCGCGAGGGTAAAACTGCCTGATGAACGACACCTCGCAACGCTGGCAGGTCCACCCGGAAGTCGCGCGCGCCGAGACGCTGGACAAGGCCTTCTACCTCGACCCCGCCGCGCAGCGTCTGCAGTACGAACGCGTGCTCGCGCGCAGCTGGCAGTGGCTCGCTGACCTGCATGGCGTGCAGGCGCCGGGCAGCCTGCAGCCCGAGACGCTGCTGCCCGGCAGCCTGGACGAGCCCCTGCTGCTGTCGCGTGACGCGACCGGTGCGCTGCGCTGCCTCAGCAACGTCTGCACCCACCGCGGCAACCTGCTCGTGCAGCAGCCGTGCCAAGGCGCCGCACAGATCCGCTGCGGCTACCACTCGCGCCGCTTCGAGCTGGACGGGCGCATGAGCTTCATGCCCGAGTTCCAGCAGGCGCTGGACTTCCCCCGCCCCTGCGACAACTTGCCGAAGTTGCCGCTGCAGGACTGGGGCGGCCAGGGCCTTGTCGCTTTGGAAGACCCGCTGGACACCTTCGATGCCTTCTTCGGCCCCGCCATGCAACGCCTGCACTGGCTGCCGCTGCAGGACTTTCGCCTGGACACCAGCCGCAGCCGCGACTACGAGTTCGACGCGCACTGGGCCCTCTACGTCGAGAACTACCTCGAAGGCCTGCACATCCCCTTCGTGCACCCGGGCCTCACGCAGACGCTGGACCTGAGCCAGTACCGCTATGAACTGCACGAGTGGAGCAATCTGCAGCTGGCGGTGGCGCGGGCCGACGAGACAGCCTTCGAGCTGCCGCCAGAGGCCGCCGAATACGGCCAGCGCATCGCGGCCTACTACTGGTGGGTGTTTCCCAACCTGATGCTGAACTTCTACCCCTGGGGGCTGTCGCTGAACCAGGTCACACCTATCGGTCCGGCGCGGACACGCGTGCGCTTTCGCTCCTACGTGTGGAAGCCCGAGCTGCTAGACAGCGGCGCCGGCGGCGCGCTCGATCAAGTCGAGATGGAGGACGAGGCCGTCGTCATGACGGTGCAGCAGGGGCTGCGGTCACGCTTCTACCAACATGGGCGCTACTCGCCGACGAGGGAGCAGGGGGTGCACCACTTTCATCGGTTGATAGCGCGTGCGATGGGGGATTGAAACAGCATTGCAATCGTCATCGGCTCTGCGGCGAAAACACCCTCTCGATCAAGTCGATCACCTGTTCTTCCGCCTTCGGGCAATCGGCGCGGCCGGACTGGAAATCCAAGAAATAGAGAGTGTCCGATGCCATGATCTGGCCCGACCTCCGGTCTGTAATTCGCACAGACGCGCTTGAAAGCGAATCGAAGGCTACTCCCGGCGACTTGGCCGGCGGGCTCGTTTCGCCCGCTACAAGTTCGTAGCGCGCCGCAGGCTCCTGAATTTGCGTGTAGACCAGGGCCTCGCAAGCAGACGATCGAAAGAAGCTTGGTGGCTGTACCGACTGGCGTCCTTCGATGAAGGCCAATCCCAAACGTCGGCACCGTTGCACGTCACTTTGCAGCAACCGGATCAAGGTATCCGCTCTGAAACGCGACAGTTTCTGGACAAACGCGGGATCTGCACTCACAAGCAAGGTTCGAGCACCAGAGGAGGGAAGCTCTCCAGGAGGAACCGTGGAAAGCACCTGCAGTTGTCGGCTCTTGCAGAACTGCGAATAGGCTCGATCCGCAGCAACCTGCTCATCGATGACGCGGCGATTGCGGGCATCTCGTTGGGCTCTCTCCTGTTCGCCGGACATCTCGATACGCCGCCACACCCAAGCTGGCGGCAACACCAGCAAAGCGAAGACTGCAATGAGCGCCCACCGAGATCGAAAGCCCATTGCAGCCAATACGACCAAGGCGATCAGGTACGGCAGCACCGGGCCGACTAAGCCGCCCACACCGATTGGATCGGATGTACCGGCCCAGGAAGCCTCTCCGAGCGTTGTCAACGTTGCTGCGACGACCACACGGCTGATGCCACCCTTGGCTGTGCCCCGCATGCCGACGGTGAGTCTCACTTCTTGTCCACCACCGTAATCTCCCCCTCCGCCTTCCCAATCCCCCTCACCTCCGGCCGATACATGTCCTCCGCAAACGTCGCCGGCACCACGTACTTGCCCGGCGTCACGGCGCGCACGAGGTAGAAGACGTCCAGCGTTTGCCCCAACGACGCGGCGGCGACGAAGCGGTCGTCGCGGTACTCCATGTGGACGATGCGTTCGTTGGCGTTGGCCTGCGCGATGTTGACGCCCTCCACCGTGAACTCACCAGCCTTCGGTCCCTGGCTCAAATTCAGGTTTTCGATCTCGAAGCCGGCCGGGATGCGGTCCACCACCAGGCCGTCCTTGATGGACTGCGGGGCCTTCACGCGCAGGCGCACGACGAACATCTCGCCGGTCGTGAACTGCCGCGCCGTCACAGGCTTGCCGTCGGTCGTGAACATCGCGCGTTCGACCGAGATGCGGTCGCTGGTCGGCGCCAGCGGCTTGGTCGGGTAGCCCTGGGCGGTCACGTCGAGGTACAGCGGCGCCGCGCCCTCGTTCTTCAGCGCGATGCCCGACTTGAGCTTGGCGAGCTCGAAGCTCTGCTGGCCCACGCCGCTGCCGGTCCAGGCGTCGGCCTTGGCGCCCACGTTCAACGCTGTCTTCCAACCGTCGTCCTTGCCTGCGCCGTTGGTGGCGGCCTGCACGGCCAGGAAGAGGGCCAGGCGCTCCTGCGTCGAGTAGTAGTTGCGGCGGCTGAAGTCGTCGGACAGGTCGAACAACAGGTTCTCGCGCTTCTCGTGCGTGACCTTGTGGCGCAGCAGCAGCGCATAGGCCAGGGCCCGGTCGCGCACGCGTGAGCCGTAGTCGCCCAGCCACTGGCTCCACCAGTAGTTGTTGGGGTCATCGGGCTGGTAGCCGTAGCCGCGCTGCATGGCGTCGTCCAGGGCCACCTTGGCACGGCCCTCGTCGCCCATCAGTTTCAGCGCGAGGCTCAGGTGCACCAGCGGCAGGGGCGACAGCGCATGGCTGCGGTACTGATCGTGCAGCGTGCGCAGCGTGGCCAGCGGCGCCTTCTGCTCGCGGGCCAGGATGTAGCCGGCGTGGGCGGCCTCGGCAAAGCGCTGGTGGGCGATGCGCATGGTCTCGGCGTCGCGCCAGTCGGCGATGCGGCCCTTGTCGTCGCGCTTGGGATCCTTGGCCGGTGTGGTCTGCTGGGCCGGGGCGCGCTGGAACTGCTCCAGCAGGTTGTCCAGCGAGCGCTTGAGCTGGGCCTCGGGCACGGCGAAGCCGGCGTCGCGCGAGTCCTGCAGGAAGCCGGTCACGTAAGCCGACAGCCAGCCCTCGTAGGGACTGCTGGACGCCCACAGCCCATAGCCGCCCTTGGGTTGCTGCATGCTGGCCAGGCGCGCGAAGGCGCTGTCCAGACGTTTGGCGCGCTCCTCGCGTGGCACCGGCGTCATGCCCCAGCGCTTTGCCGCCTCGTCGTCGATGAAGACGAGCGGGTAGGCGCTGGACGTTGTCTGCTCCAGGCAGCCATAGGGGTACATCAACAGGCCCTTGACCTGGTCCTTGATGTCGATGGGCGGCGTGTTGGAGACACTCAAGCTCACGCTGGCCGAACCGGCCCAGAAGGCATCGAGCAGGGCCTTGTCCAGGGCCTGCGTGGCGCCGGGCTCCAGGCGGATGCGCCGGCTCTCGCGCACCAGTGGCGTGATGGGCTGCACCTGCAGCGCTGCCTCGCGGGTGATGCTCAGCGGCCCAGCCGTCACTTTGACCTCGATGGGCGCCAGGCCCGAGGCATCCAGCGCCTCGGCCTGGAAGCGCAGGATCTGGCGCTGCTTGTCGGCCAGCTTGAGGCTCTCGGCACCGCCGGTGATCTTCAGCGGCCCGCTCGACGTGACCGACACCTTCACGTCCTGCGCCGCACCGCTGAGGTTGGTCACATCGAGTGCGATGGTGGCCTTGTCCCCCGGCGACACGAAGCGCGGCATGTTCAGCTCGGCCACCAATGGCGCGGCGACCACCGTTTCGGCCTGCGCCGAGGCATAGCTGTCGGCACTCGAAACCACCGCCATCACCCGCAGCGTGCCGTTGAAGTCCGGCAGCTTCAGGTTGATGGTCGCCTCGCCCTTTGCATCCAGCTGCACCGGGCCGCTGAACAGGTCCACCAGCAGCACCTTGCGCGGCATGGACTGCGAATCGCGCTTGCCGGCGTCGCCGCCGAAGCGCTGCTTGGCCACATTGCCCTCCATCTTCTCGATGAGGCGGCCGTAGAGGTCCAGCATGTCGGCGCCGTAGCGGTGCTTGCCGAAGAAGAAGTCTTGCGGGTCGGGCGTCTTGTAGTTGGTGATGTTGAGGATGCCCACATCGACTGCGGACACAGTCACGATGGCCGGCTTGCCGGCGAGGGCCGGCACCTTGACGCTAATGGGCAGCGCCACCGATGGCTGCGTCTTGGCCGGCACGGTCAGTGCCAGCTTGGGCTTGCGGTCCTCGCGGTTGAGCGGCAGGTGCACCAGGCCCAGCGCACGAGCCGGCGTCACCTTGTCGCCCTGGCTGCCGGGGCGGAAGGCGGCGACGGTGATGTAGAGGTCGTGGCGGGCCCAGCTCGCATCGACGGGGATATCGATGTCCGTGCCGCTGGCCTTCACGCCGATGCGCTTGGTCCACAACACGCGGTCGCCTTCGACGGTGACGATGGCCTCGCCGTCATGCGGCGGCTTGATGGCCAGCTTGGCCACGTCGCCCGGCTTGAAGGGCGCGCCCTGCAGCTTGAGCTGCACGCGGTCGGGCCGGTTGCCGATGTCGTCGGCGTCCTGGGCGCCATAGCCGGCGTAGAAGCCATAACGCATCGTCAAGCCGGTCTCGGGGTCCTTCACCTCCAGGCGGTAGCGGCCCCAGCGCACGGGCAAGGCGATCTTGGTGCGGGCCGTCAGCGCGAGGCTGCGCGCCTCCACCAGCTCCTCATTCACGTTGAAGCCGGAGTTCCAGCCGCGGCCGTCGTCATAACGCCAATACCACTGGCGTTCCTCGTAGATGAGCTTGAGCTGCACTTCCTTGCTCGGCTTGAAGTTGCCGCTGGCATCGACACGCGCCAGCTCGAACTCGGCCAGGCCGTTCTCGGCCGACACATTGCGGTCGAACAGCGGCCGCGCGCCGATCAGCACCGGCGCCGGCCACCACGTGCGCTCGATGGCGCGCACGACCGGGCGGCCGCCGGACTCCAGCAGGCTGAAGGCCGCGCGAACGCGCATCGGCGACTTGCGCTCGCCAAACGCCGTCGCGATCTTCATGCTGGCCTTGCCTTCGGCGTCCAGCTCCTGCTCTTCCAGGTCCTGGCGGTTCTTGGCCTTGTCGTCAGCGAGGTCGCCAAAGATGAAGCCGGGCAGCTTGGCCGGCAGCGGCACAACCAAGCGCTCGGAATAGGCACTGCCCTGCAGCCGGTTGCCGCCGGCGGGTGCGCCGTAGAGGTAGTCGCCCTGGGCCTGCACCGTGATGCCGCCGTCACCGTTGAGGGTGCCCTCGGGCGCGGTCAGCGTGAGCTTCATGCGCTCGGGCAGGAACTCCTCGACCTTGAAGACCCATTGCGCGTCGGGGGTCTTTGCACCGGGGTCGACGCGGGCCTGGATGGTCCAGCCACCGGTGGGTGCGTCGGCCGGCAAGGTGATGCCTTGCTGGTAGTAGCCGGTGCCCGTCTTGCCCGGCTGCACCAACTGCTCGACGAGCTTGCTGCCGTCGGGCTTCTTGACGGTCAGCGTGATCGGCAAGGGCTTGGGCAGCGGCTTGCCGTCGGCATCACGCGCCAGCACGGACACCTGGAAGTTCTCGCCCGGCCGATACAGGTCGCGGCCGGCGTAGACGAAGAGCTTGTTGCTGCGCGAGGGGTGGCCGGTGGCGTCGAACTCGCTCAGGTCCAGCGCCGCGTCGCGCAGCGACAGGATGGACATCTCCTTGCCGCGGCGGGCCAGCACGGCGCGGGCCTTGTCGCTGCGGCCGGTGAACACGGCGTGGCCGTCGCCATCGGTCTGCGCCTGGGCCAGCGCCTTGCCGTTCTCATCGACCAGGCTGAGCTCCACGCCCGACAGCGCACCGCCGCTCTTCAGCGAGGTGGCGAACACATCCATCTGCTCGGCATGCCGGCGCAGGTGCAGGCCGACGTCGGTGACGTAGTAATGCGTGACCTGGTAGTCCCAGCCAAAGCGGCCGGGCTGGTTCATGATGGCCACGTAGATGCCGGGCTCCTGCAGCTCCTTGATGCCCTCCACGGGCAGGAAGCTGACGTTGCGCCGGTTCGGCCGTGCATCGGTCGTGAAGCGGCCGAGGTAGACGCTGTCGCTCATGGCGCGCAGCTCGTCCAGCACCCAGCCGCCCACGGTGCCCTTCAGGCGCCGCTGGTTGTCGTTGTAGCCGTCGTAGTAGTAGCCGCCCTCGCCGTCCTCTTCGCCGGAGTTCACCTGGCGCTCGCGGCGGCCGCTGACCTGCTCCAGGAAGGCCGGCAGCGAGGCCGGCTTGATGCGCAGGAACTGCACATCCACTTCGGGCGTGTTGATGGTGACGACAGGCAGGCCGCCGTTCTGGCCGGCCGGCAGCACCAGGCCACGGCTGGCGAAGTAGTAGCTGTCGGGCATGGTCTCGCTGACAGCCTCGCACTTCTGCGCGGTCGCGAGCTTGGCGCCGGTTTTCGCCCCCAGCTGGGCGTTGAACGCGAAGCGAAAGCTGCGGTCCGGTGTCACGAAGGGCAGGTAGAGCACGCGGGGGTTGTCGCCCAGCACCCAGCGGGCGGCCAGCGGCTTGAAGCTGGCGTCCGGCGCCGGCTCCTTCTTGCCGTCGGTGGTGGTTGGCGCGGCGCCTTCCTGCGCGCTGACGAGGGCGCCGAAGTCCTGCTTGCTGTCCAGCGGCTGCGTGAAGCTCAGCGCGATGGCCGGCGAGCCGTCGAAGAGTCGGGCCTTGCAGTCCAGCAGCGCAAAGGCCGCCTGCTCGCCACCGATCTCGGCGCTGCTCGGTAGGGCCGGTTGCCCGAGCTTTTGCGACGCCCACCAGCCACCGCCCAGCACCGCCACCACACCCACCAGGGCCGTGACGGCCTTCTTCCACGCAACCATCGAATTCCTCCCCGCAATTTGGCGAGGAGTTTAGGTAGCGATCAGCGGCTGTCCACGGAAGGTTTCTTCTCGCCGCGGGCGCTGATCGAACCCTTGGTGCCGCGGTTCGTCATCAATAGGTAGCTCGCCGTCCTAGGGGGATCGGCGCCACATCGATTGACCCTCCCCAAGCGCAGGCGTAGAAAAGCCTCGGCCCGCAGTTCGCCGGGCGGTCAAGGAGTGGCTTCATGAAATTCCGGCATCTTCTGGTGGGCCTGACCGCCCTCGGCTGCGCCTTCGCAGCATCCGCAGGCTCGACCATCGCCAGGACGTCGGCCAGCGCGCTTGGCACGCAATTCGACCCGCCCGTGGACGATTTCGACAGCGGCACGTTCAGCGCCTCGTCATCGGCCGCCGGCAACGGCGCTGGCGGCACGGCTGATGCGTCGGTGGCCCTGGGTGTCATCAAGCTCTACGCCTCCAGCTTCGCCGGCGCCGGCAACCACCTGGGCACCGCCTTTGCCGAAGGCGCGTACGGGGAGGACATCACGATCAGCTCGGCCGGTCTCAACGGTACGCAGGCGCGCGTCACCATGGGTGTCACGCTGCAAGGCATGATCGACCCGACCGGGGGCGGCTATTCCTCGGTGAACTTCTCTTTAAACGGAGCCGGTTTCCTCGGCAGCTGGGGCGCCCACTCGAACCCTGCATTCCCGGGCGGGTTCCCAGTCGACTTCGTCAGCGCCGTGGCTGGCGGCCCGCTGTACTACTCGGGCATCCACAACATCAAAATCACCATCACGCTGGGCACGCCCTTCACCTTCACGGAGCGGCTGACGGTGTCTGCGGGCAAGATCGACTGCTTGAGCGACCCGCAATGCAGCACCAGCGAAGCAGCCTCGGTCACTGCCGATTTCGGCCACTCTTCGTACTGGAACGGCATCTCGGCGATCTCGCTGCTCGACCCCAACACCGGCCTGTACGTGCCGGCGGACATGTCGCTGTTCACGATCACGTCGCCCTCGGGGCTGAACTGGGCCCAGTCCTTTGCTCCGGTGCCGGAGCCGTCCTCGCTGTGGCTGATGTCCCTGGGCGGGCTGCTGGCCGCCTGGCGATACCGTTCGCTCGCCCGATCCCACCCGCGGTAGGCTCGTTTCCCCGCCGGATAGGAGCTTGGTGCTGTGCTTGATGCCCGGCTCTTGCATATCCTGGCAAGCAGCTTGACACGGTAGGCGCTGCCGCGCGGCGCCTGGTCGTGCGCAACGCTTGAGCGCTTGAACGGCACCAACCCACCATGCTGGACAAAATATGGTGAAAATGTTCATAATGGTGGACATTTTCGAACCGGATTACCTGTCCGATGCCCAGCAAACCGCCGGTCGTTTTCCCCCAGGAGCAGCGTCTTCTTGCTGCTCTTGGTGAGCGGCTGCGCCTGGCGCGGCTGCGCCGCAAGCTCAGCTCCATGACCGTTGCGCTCCGGGCCGGGATCTCGCGCTCCTCCCTTTACAACGTGGAGGCTGGCGATCCCGGCGCGACACTTGGGACCTATCTGAGGGTGCTCGCCGTACTGGGCCTCGAGAAGGACATCGAGTCGCTCGCGGCCGACGACCAGGTGGGCCGCAAGCTTCAGGACCTGGCGTTGGAGCCCAAGCCCGCTCGAAAGCGCGGCGCCATGCCAGCGTCCTCGCCGAGAGGATCTTGATGAGCGGCTCGAACCTGGAGGTCTGGCTCGACTGTGATCTTGAAGACGCGCGGCGTGTAGGCACGCTGTCTCACGATCGCGGCCAGGTCCGTTTCGTCTACGAGCGGGACTGGCTGAAGGACCCGATGGCATTTTCGGTCGATCCCGATTTGTCCCTCGGCGACCAGCCCTACTTTCCGAAGCCAGAGCTGGGCAACTTCGGCATCTTCCTGGACTCGTCCCCGGACCGCTGGGGCCAAACGCTCATGAAGCGACGAGAAGCTCTGCAGGCGAAGGACGAAGGCCGAACGCCCCGGAACCTTTATGCCTGGGATTTCCTGATCGGCGTTCAGGACTTCACGCGTCAAGGCGGGCTGCGATTCCGCCTGGAGGGCGCCGAGGAATTCCTCGGCGCCGAAAAGATGGCCGCACCCCCCGTGACCAACCTGCGCGAGCTCGAGGCCGTGGCCACGTTGCTAACGAGCAAGCGCATCGACGATCTTGACGCGCTGCGTCGGTGGCTGGCCGTGCTGGTGGCGCCAGGCGCTTCATTGGGCGGGGCCAGGCCGAAAGCGAACTTCGCCGAGCAGGACGGCTCGCTCTGGATCGGGAAATTCCCATCGCGTGACGATGACCGGGACATAGGCGCCTGGGAGGCCGCTGTCCACACCATGGCCAAGAGGGCCGGCGTCAGTGTTCCAGCCGCCCGCGCGGTCAGGTTGAACAGCGAGTTCCACACCTTCTGCGTCCAGCGATTCGATCGCGAGAATGGCAAGCGGCAGTTCTATGCGTCCGCCATGACGCTGCTCCGGCGGGAACAGAGTGAGGGCGCGAGCTACCTTGAGCTCGCCCAATTCCTGAGTGCCGGTGGAGACCCTGCATACGTCGCCAGCGACCTCAAGCAGCTGTTCCGTCGAGTGGCTTTCAATGTCGCCGTCGGCAATCGAGACGATCACCTGCGCAATCACGGGTTCCTGCTCGGCAAAGATGGCTGGCGGCTGTCTCCTGCCTTCGATGTCAACCCGAACGTCGACAAAGCGGAGCATGTGCTCAACATCGACGATGTCGACAACCGCCCGAGCATGAGCACGGTGCGGTCGACAGCTGCGTTTTATCGACTCACAGACGCCGAGGCAGGCGCCATCGTCGAAGAGGTGGCGACCGTGGTCGACCAGTGGCGCGACGTCGCCCGTGGAGCGGGCATTTCCGGCGCGGACATCGAGGTCACGGCCGGCGCCTTCTCGGCTCACCGGCAGTACAGGGCAGATGCACTGAATGCCACGTCGCAACCGATGGCCGCGGCCAAGTCTCGGCGGTCAATGATCCGGTAGCAAAACTCACTGGCTGGCATGGTGTTCGCGGCACCGAGCCTGCTTGTCGAAATACCTAGTTCCGCCGTTCGCCGCGTGCGCTGATCGAGCCCATGCCCGACACCGAGCGCTGCACCGACGGGTTGCCGAAGTAGTCCACCGAGCCGATGCCCGAGATATTGGCCGCCAGCTCGTCGGTCACCCACAGCAGCACATTGCCGATGCCGCTGACGCTGACACGGGCGCGCTGGGCCTGCAGGCGGTCGGCGACCACCTTGCCCTTGCCGGAGATCTGCAGCGCCAGGTCCTCAACGCGCCCGCCGAGCTGGCCGTCACCGGCACCCGAGATGACAAAGGTGAGCTGCTTGGCCTGCAGCTGGTCCAGCCGCACCAGGCCTGCGCCGCTGATGAAGAGCTTGAGCTGGTCGGCGCGCAGGGGCAAGGGCGCGTGCACGTCGCTGGCGCCGGACAGCGACAGCCCCTTCAGCTGACGCATCTCCACCTGCACGAACAGCTTTTGGCTGTGCCAGAACTTCCAGCCGCCGGTCGGGCGAATGATGAGCTGGCGGTCGGCCAGCTCGACCTCGACGCTCTTCTGCACCTCGGCGTCGCCGGCGATGAAACATTGGTCGCGCTCGCCCTGCACGAGGATGACGCGCGCCGCGCCGGCCAGCTCCAGGCGATCGAAGGCGCCGGGGGCGTAGATGCGGCCGGGCATTGCTGGGGTGGCCGGCGTCGCTGGTGTCGCTGGTGTCGGAGGAGTGGCCGGTGTTGCTGGTGTCGCCGGCGTGGCGGGAGTGGGGGGCGTCGCTGGCGTGGGGTGCGGGTGAGGCTGGGCCTGCGCCAGGCCGAGGGCTGCCAGCAGCAACGCCGGCAGGAGGCGCCTCTTCAAGGTGTTGGTCTTCATAGCGACTGCTCCCTCAACATCTTGGACACCTCACGGTTGGCCGTGATGCGCGTGCCGTCACGCAGCTGCACGACGAGCTGGGAGTTCTCGTCCGGGGTCATGCTCTCGACGAAATCCAGGTTGACGATGCAGCCGCGCTGCACGCGCAGGAACTTCATCGGGTCCAGCCGCGTCTCAAAATCGGCAATCGGCAGCCGCACCAAGAAGCTGCGGCCCTTGCTGGTGATGGCGGTGTATTTGTTGTCGGAGCGCAGGCACTCGATGGCGTCCACCTGCAGCGGGAAGATCTTGCCCTGGTCGCGCACCAAGAGGCGCGTCAGCGGTGCGTCGGCCGGCGCGCCCAAGGCCTGTGCCACATCGGCAGGGCTTGGCGAAGCGTCGCGCAGCACATGGCTGATCGCCTCGTCGAAGCGCTCGCGCGAGAAGGGCTTGAGCAGGTAGTCCACCGCATGCAGCTCGAAGGCCGTCAACGCGTGCTGGTCATAGGCGGTGGTGAAGATGATGCGCGGCTGGTGGGCCTCGCCTTGCAGAGCCTGCACCACCTGCAACCCCGTCAGGCCCGGCATCTGGATGTCCGTCAGCACCAGCGCGGGCTTGAGCGCGCGGATCTGCGCCAGCGCGTCGTCGCCGTCCTCGCAGACAGCCACCAGCTGCAGGCCCGGCGTGGCCTTGACCCAGTCGGCCAGGGCTTCGGCGGCCAGGTGTTCGTCTTCGGCGATCAGGACGGTGGTGGTCGTGCTCATAGCTGTGGAATAAAAAGGTCGACGCGAAATCCTGCGCCGGGAGCGGTGTGGATGCGCAGGCGCGCCTGGCCGTCGTAGTCCAGCGCGAAGCGCTTCTTCAGCGCCGCCAGGCCCACGCCGCGGCGCTGGCCGGGCTTGGGCTCCAGGGCCTCGGGCTCGCAGCCGGGGCCGTCATCGGCCACGGCCAGGTCCAGGCCATGGTTGAGGGCATTGCGGCGCGCGGTGATGGTCACCTTGCCGCCGCCCTTGCGGGTGGCCACGGCATGCAGGATGGAGTTCTCGACCAGCGGCTGCAGCGTCAGTGGCGGCAGCTCGTCGGCCATCACGCGCTCCTCCAGGTCCCAGTCCACGCGCAAGCGCGAGCCCAGGCGCAGGGCTTCCAGGGCCAGGTAGTCGCGCAGGAAGTCGATCTCGTCGGACAGCATCACGCGGTCCTCGGCGCCGCGCTTGGTGTCCAGCACATAGCGCAGCATGGAAGCGAACTTCAGCAGCGAGGCCTCGGCGGCGGCCGGGTCCTTGCGGGTCAGGGCGATCAGCGAGTTCAGCGTGTTGAACAGGAAATGCGGGTTCAGCTTGCCGCTGATGGCCGACAGCTCGGCCTTGGCCAGGGCGCTTTCAGCCTGGGCGGCGTGCACGGCCGCCGAGCGCGCCGCGCGCGACTGCAGCACGGCGGTGAAGGCGGTGGCTATTGCTGCGTAGACCACGAAGCCCCACACCGAGCGCCACAGCAGGCCGGCCAGCAGCACGGCGCCGGCGTGGTCGGTGCCGAACAGGGCGGCGTTGACGGCGAACTCGCCCGCCTGCCACAGCGCCGAGAAGGACAGCGCCGCCATCGCGTGCGCCAGGGCGGTCGCGGCCGCGCCGGCATCGGTGCCGTGCAGGCGGCGGGCCACCGGCCAGACGGCGACGCCCAGCAGCATCGGCGCCCACAGCATGGTGGTGGCCTGGTAGACGGCCAGCCAGAACGGGTCCAGGCCGCGGTCGAACTCGCTGCCCGCCAGCACGAACAGGCACCAGGCCAGCGCGCAAGTCCCGGCGTACGCCAGCCACAGCCGCACATTCGGGCGGCGGTTGCTGGAGCGGGGGTCGGGGGAGTTCATGGCTTCATCTTAGGGAGCCCCATCGGGCGGGCGGCGGGTGGAGAGACGAAGTGCGGACCCCGGGGTGCGGGATGCGGTCTACGTGGAGTTGCTGACGGGGTTCGGCGAGCCCCTCGGCATAATTCGCCCCTTCCCCATCGAATTCGGACGAGCGTCATGGCCAGCGTCAACAAAGTCATCATCATCGGCAACGTCGGCAAAGACCCCGAGGTTCGCTACAACCCCAGCGGCGGCGCCTGGGTCACCCTCAGCCTGGCGACCACCCGCAACTGGAAGAACCGCGAGAGCGGCGAGCGCCAGGAAGAGACCGAATGGCACCGCGTCGTCTTCAACGACCGCCTGGCCGAGATCGTCGGCGAGTACGTCAAGAAGGGCCGCCCCCTCTATGTCGAAGGCCGCCTGAAGACCCGCAAGTGGCAGGACAAGGAAGGCCGCGACACCTACACGACCGAGATCATTGCCCAGGAAATGCAACTGCTCGGCGGCCGTGATGGCGCCGGCGGTGGTGATGAAGGCGGCGGTGGCGGCGCCAGCTACGGCCGTGGTGCTGGTGGCGGCGAAGGTGGCGGTGGCGGCTACAGCCGTGGCGGTGGCGACGAGGGCGGTGCCCGCCCGGCAGCGCGTCCGGCCGCGGCCCAGCGCCCGCCCGCTCCGCGCGCTCCGGCTGCGGCGCCCAAGGCGGCGACGGGGTTTGACGATATGGATGACGATATTCCGTTCTGAGAACGAGACATATCAAAAACGAAAGGCCCACGGCGAATGCAGTGGGCCTTTTTCTATTCGTCCTGCAGACTCAGATCCCACGAGCGCTTTAATGCACCGCTTATCCATCATCCTGTTTTGCGCCACCATGCTTGGGTTTATGGCTTGTGCCCGCGCCAATTCGTCAGAGACTTGGTCGAATGCAATCATCGAGCATTCCAAAGGGCACGAAGCTGAATTCCGACGAATTGCTAGAAACCTATGCGAGAGTGGAAACTTAGAAGCCCAGCTAGGCTATGGTCGATTCTTGATTGGCAAGCAAGAGTACCAAGAGGCGGAAACATGGCTGCTTCAGKCAARCAAAAGCGGGACGGGCGAGAGCCAATATATGCTGGGATTTTTCTATCTCCAGACGGTTCCAGCCCGCGCCAACGACGCCAAATTGTGGCTTGAGAAGGCGAGCAAGCAAAACCATCCCCAGGCTAAAGAAGTTCTTCAGCTTTTCACTCGCAAATACCGAGTCGGCCCACCGAACAAGTTGAGCGTCGTGGATATATTTGAGAACGCAGCCATCCTTGCTCGCCTGAAGGCTGACGCAGCGCCGGAGGTGAACGCGCGCTGCTTAGGTCACACGCCAGACTCGTACAAAGCAGCGGCCGAGACGGTTTTTGAAATCTGTACCTCTCAAATTCGAGCGGCTTCCGGCGACTGGATACCGGTGGACCAAGCCAAGGCTGTCGCAAAGGAATGGTCGCAGTGCACCAATCGCGAAATTCTTCGCTCAGCCGGCATCTCCTACGAGACCTTTATTAAATGCCGCTGGTCTGAGGCACCCAAACCTCAATAAACGGTTGTTCAGGCCGATTGATGCAGTGCTTGAGCTACGGAGCCTTAGCCGCCGCCGGCCGATGGTCAAAGCTGAGCACCCGCGCCAGCCTCCACACCCCGGCCTCGCGCTTCCACAGGTGCACGAACTTCGCCTCCTCCGACCCTGGCTCGCCCTTTCGGGCAAAGACATGCCGGCCCTTTACCCATGAACCGCATGCATACATACGATGAAGGTCGCCTGCCATGCAGATAGGCCCGCTGCTTATCTTCCTGATCGGCCTCGCCCTGGCAGGCTATGGCACTGCCTTCCTGAGGAGGGCTACGCGTGCTGCGGCTTTCATCGAACTGCCCGCCACGCTGATGGATCTGTGCGTCAACGAACGAACCAATGCCGGCTTTCGCCAGCGCTGGCATGCCGTTGAAGCGCAGTTCCAATACGTGGTGGCGGGACAGGCTTACGAGTCCAGGCGAGTGGGCATCGACCACCGCTCGGGCTGGATGGAAAGCCCGCGTGAAGCGAATGCCCTGGCCGGCGATATCCGCCAGCGCTCGACCTGCTTTGTCGACAGCAGGAACCCGCACCACGCCGTGCTCGTCTCGGAGATGCCCAAACACCGCCGCCAGCACTACATCGCGAACATCGCGGCCGGGCTGCTGCTCATCGCGCTAGCTGTGATGTCTCGATAGGTTGTTCACCCGACCTGGTCTGGGAGACTGGAGTTACGACGCTTCAGAACTCTCAGATAAAGGTGGCCGGGTGAACAGCCATAAGAATGCCAGATTGACGTACCAAGGTCGGCTTTTGCTGATCGAACGCATCAGCGTGATGGGCTTGGCGTTGGCCGCACAGGCCGCCGGCATCAGCATGCGCACGGCGCGCAAATGGCTTGGCCGCTACAACGAGGGGGGTCCGCAAGCTTTGCGAGACCGCAGTTCGCGGCCCCTCAAGACCCGTGACAGTCTGGATGCTGAGCTGACCCAGCGCGTGGAGCAACTGCGGCGCAGCCGCATGCCCATGCGCCGCATTGCGGCCCAAGTCGGGCGTAGCGTGGCCACCATCAGTCGTGCCTTGGCCAAGCTCGGGCTGTCCAGCCTGAAGGCACTGACCGAGCCCAAGCCGGTGCTGCGCTACGAGCATGAGGCGCCGGGCGAGTTGCTGCACATCGACACCAAGAAGCTCGGGCGCATCGAGCGCCCCAGCCACCGCGTCACCGGCGACCGGCGCGACTCTGTGGAGGGCGCAGGTTGGGAGTTCGCCCACGTCGCCATCGACGACCACTCGCGCGCGGGCTTCGTGCAGATGCACGCCGACGAGCGCAAGGGCTCGGCAGTAGCGTTCCTCAGGGCCAGCGTGGCGCACTACGCGGCGCTGGGCGTGACGATCAAGCGGCTGCTCACCGACAACGGCGCCGCCTACCGCTCCAAGCTGTTTGCCAAGGCCTGCAAAGAGCTTGGCATCAAGCACAGCTTCACCAAGCCGTACTGCCCACAGACCAACGGCAAGGCCGAGCGCTTCATCCAGACGTGTCTGCGGGAGTGGGCCTATGGTCGCGTCTGGGCCAACAGCGGTGAGCGCACGGCCTGGTTGCCAGCGTTCCTGACCTACTACAACGCTCGACGGCCTCACTCCGCTCTTGGCTACAGCCCTCCTGCCTCCCGGCTCGGTGGGTACAACCTATCGAAACTCAACAGCTAG
>NZ_JBFULE010000010.1:0-30845 GCF_056400485.1 Roseateles sp. P5_B10 | reverse complement strand
CTGTGCGGGCTGTGCGGAAGGCCTGCTCGGCAATGTCTGCCCCAACTGCGGCGGCGGGTTTGTGCCGCGGCCGGTGAGGCCAGCGCGAAACTGGAAGGGCGGGAACTATCTTGGGGACTATCCGGCGAGGACGGTGCCGAAGTTGAGGCTGGTGGATTTGGAGGCGCATGCGGCGTTGGTGGAGTCGCTGCAAGGGTTGCCGCCGGAGGAGCGGTAGGACGCTTTTGCGAAGCGCGCCACTGATCGATGCATTGCCGGGAGTCCGTCCCGGCGGCCGGGTGACTTTCTTCTGCGGAGCCAGAAGAAAGTCACCAAAGAAGAGGCGCTGAACCGCACTCGAGCACCACGCTGCCAAGAGCGGCGCGCGAAAACGCTCGGTGGATTGCGCGTAGACGCGACCCGCTGCGCTCTCGCCCACCACTTGTCACGAGCCGGATTCATCGCACCAGCATCCCGTTCGACGCGCGGCTGCACGCCGGGCTCATCAAAACAGCCCAATGCAGCGTCGCTCGGGCGACGCGGCTGTTCCGTATTTCCTGATGAGCCCGGCGTGCAGCCGGCGTTAAGCGGCTTGAAGGGGCGATGGATGGCGCTCGGCACAAGTGGTGGGCGAGAGCGCAGCGGCTCGCTTCGGCGTGCGGCCCAGTTCGAGCAACGCGAGCGCCTCATCCCACTCGAGTGCGGATTGCATTGAGCGCTCCTCTTTTGGTGACTTTTCTCTGGCGCGTCAGAGAAAAGTTACCCGCCCTGCCGGGGCGGACTCCCGGCTCACTGCACCGAGTCATGAGGTACTGGGCAAAGGCCTCCTCAAAACTCCACCACCGAGCGAATGCTCTCTCCTCTTCGCATCAACTCAAACCCCTCGTTGATCCTCTCCAGCGGCAGCTTGTGCGTGATCAGCTCATCGATCCTTACTTTGCCTTCCATGTACCAGTCGACGATCTTGGGCACATCCGTCCGCCCCCGCGCACCACCAAACGCCGAGCCTTCCCACTTCCGCCCCGTCACCAACTGGAACGGCCGCGTTGAAATCTCAGCGCCAGCAGGTGCCACGCCGATGATGATGCTGCGCCCCCAACCCTTGTGCGTGCATTCCAGCGCCTGGCGCATCAGCTGCACATTGCCCACGCATTCAAAGGAATAGTCGGCACCGCCATCGGTCAGCTGCACGACGTGGTCCACGACGTTCCCAACGTCCTTCGGATTCACGAAGTCCGTCATGCCGAACTGCCGCGCCATCGCCTCGCGCGCCGGGTTGATGTCCACGCCGATGATCTTGCCGGCGCCCACCATCTTGGCGCCCTGGATGACGTTCAGGCCGATGCCGCCGAGGCCGAAGACCACCACGTTGGCGCCCGCCTCCACCTTGGCCGTGAACAGCACGGCACCCACGCCGGTCGTCACGCCGCAGCCGATGTAGCAGACCTTGTCGAACGGCGCATCGGGCCGGATCTTGGCCAGCGCAATGCCGGGCACGACGATGTGGTTCGCGAACGTGCTGGTGCCCATGTAGTGGAAGATGGGCTCGCCGTTCAGCGAGAAGCGCGACGTGCCGTTGGGCATCAGCCCCTTGCCCTGCGTCGAGCGGATGGCCTGGCAGAGATTGGTCTTGCGGCTCAGGCAGAACTTGCACTCGCGGCATTCGGGCGTGTACAGAGGAATGACATGGTCGCCGGCTTTGAGCCAGGGCACCTTGCTCTCCAGCACGACGCCCGCGCCCTCGTGGCCGAGCACGGCCGGGAACAGGCCTTCGGGGTCAGCGCCCGACAGCGTGAAGTCATCGGTGTGGCAGATGCCGGTGGCCTTGACCTCGACAAGCACCTCGCCGTCGCGCGGGCCTTCCAGGTCCAGGGTTTCGATGCTCAGCGGTTGGCCGGCCTTCCAGGCGACGGCGGCGCGGGTCTGGATGCTCATTTCGGTTCTCCTGCAGGGGTTTGAAGTCGGGTCAGTGCGGCGACGAATTCGCGCGCTTCAAGGCGGCACAGCCTGAGCCGGCGCAGCAGCCAGGGCGTCAGGTCCTGCTGGCCGAGATGCTCGGGCCAGGCGCCCGCGTCTCCATCGGGCGTCTCCGCCGGGTCGGTGCCCGTCATGGGCTCGCCCTTGAGCACATCCACGCAGGCTTTGCGCGCCAGCGGCAGTGCGGTCTCGGCCTTGGCGGCGTCCAGCCGGGCCGTGCGACGCTGCACCTGGTGCTGCACGGCGCCGAGCAGTGCCATCAGCCGATAACCATGGCTCAAGGCCGACTCGATCTCGGCCTCGGGCAGGCGCACGCGCTCCGGCTCGACACGCGTGCGCTGGGCGGCCGCGGCAAGAGCGGCCAACGCCGCGTACGCCTGCTGGCGCGACAGKCGCTGGGCGGTCTGCTCTTCGGCGCTGGGCATCCAGCGCAGCATGTTGGCCGAATGCCGTGCCAGCGCACCGCGCAACTGCGCCCCCAACCTCGGCACCGCGGCGCGCTCCCATGACGGCAGCACGAAGCTGAACAGCCATGCCAGGCCCGCGCCGATGACGGTGTCGGCCAGGCGTTCGTCGATGAAGGGGTCGCTGCCGGGCGCCAGCATCAGCGGCTGCAGCAGGGCCATCAACGTCGCGGCCGTCGCGGCGACACGGTAGCGGCGATTCACATAGGCGTGGGCCGTGCCGACGGCGGCGATGAAGCACAKGCTCAGCAACGGCGTCCAGCTCACATGGGCCAGCAGCAGCACCAGCAGGCAGCCCTGCACGGTGCCGATGATCCGTTCGTTGCGGCGCGACAGCGTCTGCTCCAGGTTGCCGCGCAGCACGACGGCCACACTGAGCATCAACCAGAAGGGGTGAGCCGCCCAGGGCAGGGCCGCACCCAGCGCATAGGCGAACGACAGCGCCAGCGCCGAGCGCAGCGCATGGCGCATGACGCCGGATTGCAGGTTCAGATGAGGTTTCAGCGCCGCCAGCGGCCAGCCCTCGGGCGACACGAAGGGCGCGAGGCGCTCGGGTGTCCAGGGGCTGTCGGGGTTGTCCGCGGCAGCCTGGCGGGCCACCATGGCGCTGACGTCGTCCAGCATGTGGCCGACGCGCGACGCCAGCGCGGACGCGAGATGGGTGCGCGAGTCGCCAGCCGGCGCGCTGACATCGGCAAGCCGCGCCGCCAACTGCGCCCGCCAGGCGTCGGCCGACACCTCGGGCAGCGGTGCGCCATAGGCCACGGTGTCGGCCAGGGCTGCGAGCACGTCGGCGAGGTGGCGCAGCGCGTCGGCCAGCGCGGCGCGCCACTGGCGGCCTGGGAAGTCCTGGCCCAGCAGCTCCGTGTCCAGCCGGCTGGCCAGCAGCAGGTCGCGCAGCTCGATGAGGCCAAGCACGAGGTCGGTCTGGCGGCGGCTGCGCGGTGAGCGCCGTGCGGCAAAAACCTGGTCGCGCGCGGCCTGCAATGCATCGGCGAGCAGCACATCATCGGCAATGGAGGCACGGATGTTCGCCTCGGCGCCGCCCACCGCGCCGGCAATGCGCTGGGCACGCGAACGCAGCCGCTTCTCGGTGGCGCGCAGTGCCGTAGCCAGTGCCAACTCGCGCAGCCGGTGGCGCAGCACGACCGCGCTGCCGCGCGCCCAGCCGGCATAAACGCAGCCGCCCAGGCCCACCCAGAGCGCGTGCTCCAGCGGCGACGTGGCGCCGGCCGTGCGGTCCCAGGCCATCGCGAAGACCATGGCCAGCACCGGTGCAAACGACAGCGGCCCGGCACGCAGGCCCCAGGCCAGGGCCATCAACGACAGGAAGGTGACGACGGCGATCAGGGCGACGGTCAACGCGAGCGAGTGGTCCGTCAGTCCGACCAGYAGCGTCACGAGCGCCGCGGCGGCCGCTGCCGGCAACACGCGCGGCAGCACGCGCTGGGGTGGGTTGGGCAGATCGGTCAGGCTAGCGCAGACGGCGCCCCCCACGGCCGCCAGGCCCGCCGTCTCGCCGAACAGCGCGCCGACCGCGAGATGCGTGGCGGCCACGCCCAGGGCCACGCTGAGGCCGTTCAGATGGGCCGCCTCCAGGCGCTTGATGAATCTCACTTGACGAACAGCTCCATGACACGGCGCTCGCTGGCCGGCAGCTCATGCACCGAGAACCAGCCCGACTTCTCGGGCCGGTAGACGTATTGCGGCGGCGCGTTGCCGGCGATGCGCTGCTTCAGCGGCGCGAGAGTCACCTGCGCCGCCTCGCCCTGCCCCAGGGCCTGCAGTGCGGCGGCTTCGACGATGAGGGCCAAGTCGCTCCAAGGCCCGAGCCGCAGGGCTTCGCCAGCATCGCGGCGCGCAGCGGTCGGGTCGCCATCGACGAGGGCCAGCCAGCTCTTCAGCGCCAATGTGTCGGGGTCGGCGGGGTCCAAGATCAGCGCTTCCTTGATCTGGGCTCGCGCCGCCTCCTTACGGCCGGCGCGCAGCAGGTCCAGCGCGTAATCGCGGCGCAGCGGCACGAGGCCGGTGCGCAGCCGCAACACAGCCTCGTACTGCTTGAAGGCGTCATCCCAGCGACTGCCCAGCGCCAGCGTGGCGGCACGGCCCCACAGCGCCTCAGGCTGGTCGCCCTGGTAGGCCAGCACGGCCTCATAGGCCGCCAGCGCCCGCGGCACATCGCCGAGGCGCCGGTAGTAGTCGCCCAGCGCGAGGTCGACGCGGAAGCGGTCCTCGCCCTTCAGCGCCTCGACATCGCGCCCCAGGCCAGGCACAACCTCGGCAGCCAGTGGGCGGCCGCCATGCCAGAGGGCGTCGGCGACACCCGCGCGCAGCGCACCGCTGCGCGGATGAGCGGCCAGGGCGCGGGCCGCCAGTTCAGCAACGGCGGCGCCATCACCCTCGATGGCCAGCGCATTGAGCTGGGCCGTCAGCGCCCGCTCGTCGGTCGGCGCGAGCTTGAGCGCACGGGCAAACAGCGGCTTGGCCTCGGCCAGCTTGCCGTCCTCCAGCTTCTGGTTGCCGGCATTGACCAGGGCCACAGGCAGACTGGCGCGCGTGTCGCGCTGGGCGTAGAAGCGCCGGATCGCGGCACGCAAGGCGGGGTCCATCTCGGCGAGGCGCTCGCGCACGATCTCGCGGCCGTCATAGGCATCGCGCCGGGGCGAGGCCTCGGCGTTGGCACCCTCGGCGAAGTATTCCCACACCGAGCCGCCGGCATACCGTGACAGGAAGCCCTTGCGTGTCCTGGTGTCACGCGACTTGGCCTGCTGGTAGAGGGTCTCGATGCTGCGCGCCTGGTCTGCCGTCAGCACGCCATGGACCTGGTGGGTCAGCTCGTGCAGCACGGTGTTGTAGCGATCGAAGATGCTGCGCTCGACGTCTTCGATGCCGGTGACGGTGAAGTGCCCGCCCATGCCGCGTACGTCGTCCCAGAGGCGCGAGTCGTAGTCGATGCGCGCATCCTTGAGCGCATGGGCCTGCGGCGTCTCGGACAGGCGCATCCACATCGGCTTGATGAAGTGGGTGGCGCCGCCTTCCACCAGCACCGGGATGAAGGCCTTCCACGGCGCGACGGACAGTGCCACACGCTTCTGGTGGCGCGGCGACAGCTCTTTCCAGTTCAGTACATAGCGCTCGATGCCCGGCACGGTGGGCATGGGCAGGGCCTTGAAGCGGCGCTCGTAGTCGGCGCGGTGCACATCAATGGCAAAGCGCTGCGACTCCAGCGCCTTGGCCGCGATGGCATGAGCCCGGCCGAGCTGCGGGCAACGCTCCAGCACGGCGAGGCTGATGAGCAGCGCCGTGTCGAAGTCGCCCTTTTCGAAGGCATCCGAGGCACGCCTCACGTCGGCCATCAGCGGTGCAAAGCCGTCGCCCAGGCGAGCAGCGAGCTGGCTGTAGTTCTCGCGCACATAGCCGTTGCCGAGCAGGTAGTGGGCAGCCTCATGGTGGCGATTGATCGACACGGCGCCCTCGGCCGCGGCAATGGCGTCTTCGGTGCGGCCCAGGCGGATCAGCGTGTCGGCCAGCGCCGCCAGGCCGTCGGCGGTGCGTTCGGCGGCGATGCCGGCTTCGAGCTTTTGCAGCGAGGCATCGAACTCACGCAGCTGATAGTGGCGCTGGCCGAGGCCGCGCAGGGCCTGCGCCTTGTCGACGGGCCGCGTTGCCCGCTCAAGGGCTTTCTCGAAACACTGCCTGGCGCGCTCGAAATCGCGCCGGTCCAGGGCCAGGCGGCCGGCGGCAAGCAGGTCGATGGCATCGGCCTGGCGGTCACGCAGCACGCCTTGCGTGCGGCGGTCGATGGCAGCACCGTCATCACGGGCGAACAGCCATTGGTAGATGACGACGCGCTCGGCGGCATCGGGTTGCCTGGCGCGCAGCAATGCGTCGACATCGGCGCGCGCCGCGGCGTATTGCTGTTCGGTCAGCAGCGTCTGCAGCCGCGCGGCGTCGGTCGCCGCGTGGGCCGCATTCAAGGTCAGGCAAACGGCGAGGCAAGCAGCGAGGCCAACAGCCAGTCGACGCCAGGGCATTCAGGCTCCATGAGTGGAGCGCCGATGCTAATCGTCCGACGAGAACCCCGAAGCCTTGACGACCGGCCCCCAGTACTCGCGTTCGGCGGCCAGGCGCTTGGCGTAGTCTGCCGGCAGCAGTGACAGCGGCTCGAAGCCCAGCTTGGCCAGGGCCTCGATGACGCCGGGCTCGCGCACCGCGGCGCGGGCCACCTCAGCCAGCTTGTCGACCGTCGCCTGCGGCGTCTTGGCCGGCAGGAAGAGACCGTAGGTCTCGACGCCAACGATGCCCTTGAAGCCCTGCTCCTCAAAGGTGGGCACATCGGGCACGAAGCGCGAGCGGGCCTTGTCGGTCACGCCGAGCAGGCGCACGCGGCCGGAGGCGAGGTGGGGCAGGAAGTCGCCGATGGAGAAGCAGCCCGCGGCGATCTGGCCACCCATCAGGTCCTGCATGCCGGGCGCCGCGCCACGGTAGGGCGCGTGCGTGAGCTTGAGGCCGGCCGCGTGCTCGAACTGGTTGCCGAGGAAGTGGGGCATGGCACCCGCTGCGGGCGAGGCGTAGGCGGCCTTGTCGGGGTTGGCCTTCAGCCAGTCGGCCAGTTGCGCCAGTGTCTTGACGGTGGCCGGCACCTGGGGCCCGACGCCGAAGCCGCAGGTCGACAGGGCCAGCGGCGAGACCGGGATGACGTCGGTCGCCGGGTTGTAGGCCAGCTTGCGGTAGGCATGCGGGTAGACGGTGAACATGGACGAAGGGCCGAGCAGCATCGTCAGGCCGTCGGGGGCCGCGTCCTTCAACGCGCCAATGGCGATGCGGCCACCGGCGCCCACCTTCTGCTCGACGAGGATGGTCTCGGCCAGCTTGCCGCGGCCGAATTCGGCGAAGCGGCGGGCCGTCGTGTCCACCGAGCCGCCGGCCGGGAAGCCGACGAGGATGCGCGGCGGCTGGCCTTGCGCGCGCGCAGCGAGCGGCAAGGCCGCGAAGGAAAGCATCAGGTGGCGTCGTTGCATCATTTCTCTTGTCTCCGGTCGTGTTGTCAGTTGATAGGCGCTGCAGTGGCAACGCGGGCGAGGCGCTCCAGGGCCGTTTGCAGTGCAGGCCCCTGGTCGCCCAGGGCCCGGACCAGTGCACGGTCATGCTCGGCGACGGCGGCTTCCAGCTTGGCCAGCAGTCTTTTGCCGGCCGGCGTCAGATGCAGGCCCCAGCTGCGCGCGTCGTCGGGCGCGTCGCGGCGCTCGACCCAGCCCTGGGCGGTGAGCCAGTCGGTCAGGCGCAGTGCGCCGCTGCGGTGCAGGCCCATGGCCTGGCCGAGCAGCCCCTGGCGCAGGCCGGGGTTGCGTGCGATCAGCACCAGGGCGGCAAAGCGTGGCGGGCTGATGTCCCACTCGGCGGTGGCGCGGTAGAAGTCCAGGTAGAGCGCGTTCTGCGCGCGCCGCAGCGCATAGCCCAGCAAGCCGTCCAGCAGGCCGTAATCCAGCCCGGGAACAGGCAACATCGGGCCTTCGGGAGGAATGGCGCTGGGGCCGTCGGGCGTGCTCACCAATCCAGCTTAGTTTTTGTTGCTCACTGCAACTATCTCGCTTACCCTGAGTTAACCTGAGCTCATGAAGATCCTGATCGCAGGCGGTGGCATCGGCGGGCTGACGGCCGCGCTGGCCCTGCACGCACGCGGCCACGCCGTGACGGTGCTGGAGTCGGTGCGGGAACCTAAACCGCTGGGCGTGGGCATCAATCTGCTGCCGCATGCGGTCGCCGTGCTGGACGAATTGGGCCTGCTGCCGGCGCTGCGCGGCATGGCCGTCGAGACCTCGGCCCTCGTCTTCGCCAACAAGCACGGCCAGGCCATCTACCGCGACCCGCGCGGCCTGGAGGGCGGCTACAGCCATCCGCAGTTCAGCATCCATCGCGGTGAGCTGCAGATGCGGCTCTGGGCCGAAGCCTCGGCCAAGGTCACGGTGCTCGACGGCCAGCGCGTCGTCAACGTGCGCGATGAAGGCGACCGCGCCATTGCCGAGGTCGCAACCGTGGACGGCCCGCGCGAGCAGGCGGCCGATCTCGTCATTGGCGCCGACGGCATCCACTCCGCCCTGCGCCGACGCCTCGCACCCGACGAAGGTGCGCCCTGTTGGCGCGGCGTCATGATGTGGCGTGGCACGACCTGGGCACCGCCCTTCCTGGACGGCCGCACCATGGTGCAGGCCGGCCACAGCCAGGCCAAGTTCGTCGTCTACCCGATTGGCGCACCGCGGGCCGACGGGCTGCAGCTCATCAACTGGATCGCCGACCGCCGCGTGCAGGAGCCCACGCCCGGCCTGACCGCCCCCGACCGCGCCGACTGGAGCCGCGTCGGCAATCTCGACGACCTGCTGCCCACCTTTGGTCACTGGCACTTCGACTGGCTGGACGTGCCTGGCCTCATCAGCCGCGCCGAGCAGATGCTGGAATGGCCCATGGTGGATCGCGATCCGCTGCCACGCTGGCAGCTCGGCCGCTCGACGCTGCTGGGTGACGCAGCCCACCCGATGGTGCCGATCGGCTCCAACGGCGCGACCCAGGCCATCATGGATGCCAAGGCGCTGGCCGAGGCCCTGAGCGCGCACGCCGACCTCGACACGGCACTGGCCGCCTACGAGGACGAACGGCGGCCGATGTGCGCCCGCATCGTCGAGATGAACCGCCGCGAAGGGCTGGACGCCATCCTCGACCGCGTGGAGGCCCTGGCACCGGAGGGCTTCGCCCGGCTGGCGGACGTCATCGACCCCGCCGAGGTGGCGGCCGAGATCAATGCGTACAAGGCGGCTGCGGGGCATCGCACACGCGCCCCTTGATCACCGCCGGGGCCGCGAGGATCATCGCGCCCCATGCCTTCACCCAAGCTCGGCCGCTCCGTTCCACCCCACGAACGCCATCCGGTCGCCTGGTACCAACCCAGCGTGCTGTGGACTGCCGCCAACCAGGTGCTGTCGTCACTGGACCAGCTGCGCAACCGCGACGGCCGCGAGGCCCAGCCGCAACCGCTGGTGGTCATCGACCGCAGCCAGCCCGAGGCCGACGGTACGTTCTGGTTTGATTTCATCGCCGACACCGGTGACGGCGGCAACGCCAGCTATGCGGTGGCGAGCGCCGCGCTGGCGCCCGAGCTGGCGCTCGACGGCGAGACCCTGCAGACACTCCCAAGAGGCCAGCTGCTGCTCTTCGGTGGCGACCTCGCCTACCCGGCCGCCAGCACCGAGGACTACCGCTACCGCTTCGTCGAGATGTTCGAGGCGGTGCGCAACGACTTCGCCGACACCCTGGTGCGCGGCCGGCGGCTGACGCTGGCGGCCGTGCCGCAGAACCACGACTGGATGGACTCGGCCTCGACCTTCAGCCGCTACTTCGTGCGTGGCTACGACTCGGCACCGCTGCTGGGCGCCGACATCCCGCAGCGCCAGTCCTACTTTTGCGTCAAGCTGCCCGGCGGCTGGTGGGCCCTGGCCCTGGACTTTGCACTGACGCGCGACATCGATCGCGACCAGTACGAGCAGTTCGAGACCCTGGCCATCGGCGGCCATGGCAAGCCGGCCGTCATCGGCCCGGACGACAAGGTCATCCTCATCTACCCCGAGCCCTACTGGACACGGCCCATCGGCGACGGCGCCGACGAGAGCCATCCCAAGCGCTACCAGCGCCTGGAAGGCCTGCTGCGCGGCCGCATTCGGCTGCGCCTCGCCGGCGATCTGCACCACTACATGCGTTGGGACTCCCAAGATCTGGCCCGAGACGGCCGCCTCGTCACCTGCGGCTGCGGCGGCGCATTCACCCACCCGACGCACACCAGGGCGACCACACGGCCCGTGCGGCTGCAGGCCTTCGACACCGAGGACTGCATCCCGCCCGAGCCACGCACCGAGACGCCGGCCCTCAAGGTCGGCCTGACGGGCCGGCGCGCCCGGGGTGTGCATTTCGAGCGCAAGGAAGTCACCGTCTACCCGGCGGCCGAAGCGTCGCAGGGGCGGGGCTGGCGCAATCTGTTCGCCTTCCTGCCGCGTCGGGAGGGCGGCAACGGCAACGTGGGCTTTGCGCTGCTGCTGGGCGCGCTGTACTGGTTCAACGCCTACCTGAACTCCAGCCCCTTCTCCTGGTCGTTCCGGGCCGATGGTTTCCAGCCGCTGTGGGCCTACGGGCCGGGCGACTACCTGGCCGTGCTGGCGCTATGGCTCAAGGCGATGGTGTTCAGCCCGCTGGGCTTTCTGATCAACGGGCTGATGGCCTTTGGCTGCATGACCATGGGCCGCGAGGCCGTGGACGAGCTGTCACCTGACGACGGTCGCACCAAGCGCTGGGCCGTCACCTGGGGCATGGGTGCCGTGCATGCGGGCGTGCACGTGCTGGCCGTGTTCAGCCTGGAGTTTTTCATGCACCAGGCCGTCAGCCTGTGGGCGGGCCTGGGCAGCCGCGACCAGTGGCTGGGGCTGATCCTGCATTCGCTGCTGGTCGGCGTGGGCGTGTTCATCGGCGGCGCCGTGCTGGGCTCGGCGCTGTTTGGCGGCTATCTGGCGCTGATGTGCCGGCTGGGCCTGCTGACCAACAACGCCTATTCGGCGCTGGACGGACAGGACCACAAGGGCTTTTTGCGCTTTCGTATCACGCCGGACGGCAGCATGCAGGCCTTCTTCATTGCCATCGACCGGGTGCCGCGGCGCTGGCGGCGTGCGGGCACGCCGGGGCCGGTCTGGCGCAACGACGACCCCGCGGCGACGGCGCCGCGGGTGCACGATCAGTTCACGGTGTAAGCGTCCCGACTGACCGCGAGCCRAGCGCTGGGCCGCTCCCGAGCYGGMTCGCGGGCGATGTGCTTGCGGCYCAACGCCGCAAGCATCGCCGTCCCCTCGGGGGACCGACCAGGCTTGCCGCGTTCAGCGGAGCAAGCCTGGGCGAGGGGCTCAAAGCATCTCCGCCGCGATCAACCGCACCGGCGCATTGCCATAGCTCAGGAACTGCTCATGGAAGGCCTTGAGGTTGAAGCCTGGCTTGGCTTTCAACGCCTCACGCAGCGCAAAGATTTCGCTGTAGCCGCTGAAATAGCTGGTCAGCTGCACCGAGCTCAGTTGCACGCGGCGCCACTTTTCCTTGGCCTCGCGTTCGGTCTGGAACGCCTGGCGCGTCAGCAGGTCCAGCGCGTCGGCCTCGCTCATGCCGAGCACGTGCACGCTGTAGTCGAGCACGGTGTTGGTGACCGAGCGCAGATGCCATTTGCCGTACATCAGCGTCATTTCGGGCGAGGCGCCGTAGCCGCTCTCGATCATCATGCGCTCGCCGTAGACGGCCCAGCCTTCCACCATCGCACCGTTGCCGAACAGGGCTTTGACCTTGCTCGGCGCGCGGTTGGCGTGCACGAGCTGGGTGTAGTGGCCGGGGATGGCCTCGTGGATGTTGAGGATCTGCAGGATCCAGTGGTTGTATTCGCGCAGTGAACTCTCGGCCTGCTCGGGCGTCAGGTCGTCCAGCGGCGTGACGTTGTAATAGGTGCGGTCCTGGGGCCGGTAGGCGCCGGGCGCCTCGATGCTGGCGCCGGCCACGCCGCGCTGGTATTCGGGCGTCTCGCGCACAGCCAGGGGTTTGCTGGCGTCCTGGCTCAGCAGGTCGTGCTCGCGCACCCAGGCCTCGAGCTGCGGGATCTGCGCGCGGATCTCGTCGACGAAGCGCTCGCGGGCGACGTGGCGTTCACTGAGCTTGGCGATAACGCGGCCGATCAGTGCAAAGCGGTCGGTGGGCGGCGCCTCGCTGCCGATGACGCTCGGCCACAGCGCGGCCGCCTGAGTCTGCATGCTGGCCAACACCTCCTCGCGGCGTTGCTGGGCCAGCTCATAGGTTTCGCGGGCTGTGCGGGCCGACTGGATGTCGTGGGCGAACTTGGGCTCGTACAGCGTCGCGCCGAGGCGGAAGGGCCGCCGTGCCGTAGGCAGCAGTTGCTTCAGATGGCCCACATAGCTGCTCACCGCGGCGCGGGCCTGGTTCAACGGCGCTTTGAAGGCCACGGCCTGGCCCGCTTCGGCCGCACGCTTGGCAATGTCGTCGAGCACGCTGAGCACGCCCGGTGCCTGCTGGATGGCCAGCTCAGTGTGCTCGCGCGTGGCGCCGGCCAGGCTGGTTCGCGCCGCGCGGTAGTAGGCGGGCAGTGCTGCGATGCGCGGCTTCAGCGCCGCCAGGCGGGCGGCCAGCGGGGCGTAGTCGGTGTTGAGCAGCAGGTCCAGGGGCGCCGCGGGGTTGTGCTCGRCAGGGTTCCAGGACCATTCGCGCAGCGTGTCCAGTCGCCAGAGGTCGCTCTGGATCTTGGCCACAAGCAGGGCGCGGTCCATGCGCTGGCTGGTGTTCAACGGACCTTCGGATTGCTGCTCGAACCTAGCCAGCCATTGCTGGTGGAAGGCGCGCAGGCGCTCGCGCTGGGCATTGCTCGGCAGCGTCACGCGCGACGCGAACTCAAAGCGACCCGCCGCGACCGCCGCATCGGGGTCTTCGCGCCACAGCGCTTCGAGAAAGGCTTCGGTCAGCTTGTCGAAGCCGGCGTCCTGCGCCAGCGCCGGCAGTGAGAAGGCGCTCAATCCCAAGGCGGTGAACTCGCGGCGCGTCACCGCGGCGCTCGGCCGCCCGGAGGCGCGGTGCGCCCCCTCGGGGGGCAGCTCGTGCAACGAGCGTGGGGGCTGATAGGTCATGCCATGGCCTCTTCCAACGCATCGACGAACATCTTGGCCACGTCGAAGCCGCTTTGGTCCGTGATCTCCTGGAAGCAGGTCGGGCTGGTCACGTTGATCTCGGTGACGTTCTCGCCGATGACGTCCAGGCCCACCAGCAGCAGGCCGCGTGCGGCCAGGATGGGGCCGAGGTATTCGGCGATCTCGCGGTCGCGAGCGGTCAGCGGGCGGGCCACGCCCTTGCCGCCGGCGGCCAGGTTGCCGCGCACCTCGTTGCCCTGCGGGATGCGCGCCAGGCAATGCGGCACCGGCTTGCCTCCAATGATGAGGATGCGCTTGTCGCCCTCCGTGATGGCCGGGATGAAGCGCTGCACCATCACCGTCTGCGTGCCGTCCTTGTTCAGCGTCTCGATGATGCTGCCAAGGTTCAGGCCATCTTCCTTGACGCGGAAGATGCCCATGCCGCCCATGCCGTCCAGGGGCTTCAAGATGATGTCGCGCTGCTCGGCATGGAAGGCGCGGATCTCGGCCGGGTCGCGCGTGACGAGCGTCGGCGAGATGAACTGCGGGAACTCGAGGATGGCCAGCTTCTCGGGGTGCTCGCGCAGGGCGCTGGCCCGGTTGAAGACGCGGGCGCCCTCTCGCTCGGCCTGGCTGAGCAGGTGGGTGGCGTAGAAGAACTCGCTGTCAAAGGGCGGGTCCTTGCGCATCAGCACGGCATCGACGTCGGCCAGCGCGACATCACCGGTCGACGTGACGGTGTACCAGGCATCGGCATCGCCCGTCAGCGCGATCTCCAGCGCGCCGCGCGCCGTGACGCGGCCGCCGCGCAGCCAGACGAGCTGGCTGGCCTCGCAGGCGACGATGCTGTGGCCGCGCCGGGCGGCCTCGCGCATCATGGCGAAGGTGGAGTCCTTGTAGGTCTTGAAGGTGTCGAGGGGGTCGGCAACGAAGAGCAGCTTCATGATCGAGGGGGCCTGTGCAATCCGGCCAGTGTTGCACAGGGCCGCCCGCCTCGCCCACCTAAGGCCGAGTGCGGCGGAAGGTCGCGGCGAGCGTCGCGATGCCGCCCGCCACCACACCCCAGAAGGCCGCGCCGATGCCGAAGACACTGATGCCGGACAGGCAGACCAGGAAGGTCAGGATGGCCGCGTCGCGGTGGGCCTCGTCCTTCAGCGAGGTGGCGAGCGCGCCGGCGATGGTGCCCAGCAGAGCCAGGCCGGCGATGGCCGCGACGAGTTCGCGCGGAAAGGCGGCCAGCAGCATGGCGACGGCGCCGCCCGCCAGGCCGACGGTCACATAGAAAAAGCCGGCGGCAATGGCGGCGGTGTAACGCCGCGCCGGGTCTTCATGCGCC
The DNA here is from genome assembly GCF_056400485.1 of Roseateles sp. P5_B10. NCBI lineage: Bacteria > Pseudomonadati > Pseudomonadota > Betaproteobacteria > Burkholderiales > Sphaerotilaceae > Roseateles > Roseateles sp. P5_B10. The sequence continues at coordinate 16,383 of NZ_JBFULE010000010.1, read as the reverse complement.
TCGCGGCCCATGCAGATGGCGGCCGTGATGGCGGCCAGGTTGAAGGCATAGCCGCCAAAGGGCGCCAGCAGCGTCGTCGCCGCGCCGGTCACGGCGATGGAAGCGGACACCGGCGTCGCATAGCCACTGGCCCGCTGAGCGGCGACGCCGGGCAGGTTCTGCGAGGCCATGGTGACGATGAACAGCGGCAGGGCCACGCCGATGGCGGCATGCCAGGTGAACTCGGGCGCGGTCCAGACCGGCATGACGAAGATCTGGCCCGTGTCGATGCCGAGGAAGCTGAGCCGGCCCTGGACCAGGGCGACGATGACGCCGGCGATCAGCACGCCGGGCACGGCATAGCGCGGCCACAGGCGCCGCCCCAGCAGATAGGCGGCGGCCATCGCCAGGACGAGCTCCGGCGCGGTCTTGGCGCTGGTCACCGCGTCCAGGCCGAAACGGGCCAGCACGCCGGCCAGCAGCGCCGAGGCGACGGCCACGGGGATGCGGTCCATCAGCCTCTCGAACCAGCCACTGGCGCCGGCCCAGGCAATGAGCAGGCCGCAGACGATGAAGGCGCCGACCGCCTCGGGCATGTCCAGGCCCGAAGTGGACGCGAGCAGGGCCGCGCCCGGCGTGGACCATGCCGTCAGCACCGGTTGGCGGGTCCACAAGCTCAAGGCGATGCTGGTGACGCCCATGCCCAGGCCCAGGGCCCACAGCCAGGAGGCGGTCTGGGCCTGCGTGGCGCCCAGTGCCACGGTGGCCTGGAAGATGATGGCCACCGAGCTGGTGTAGCCCACCAGCACCGCAACGAAGCCGGCAACAACGGTCGAGGGCGAAAAGTCTTGCAGCAAGCGTGTCATGCGGCCAGCATAAGTTGAGCCCCTCGGCCAGGCTCGCGCCGCTGGACGCGGGCGCGCCTGACCGGTCCCCCGCGGGGACGAGGCCGCCCGCGGCATCGAGCCGCGTGCAGCCACAGGCGGGCCGGCTTGGGGCGGCCCGGCGCTCGGCCCGAATACAGCCGAGGCATGATGTGACCTGAGGAGATCTGTCGATGTGCCGTTTCCTCGCCTACTCGGGCGACGCGATCTTTCTGGAAGACCTGGTCTRCAAGCCGCGCCATTCGCTGGTGCGCCAGAGCCTGCAGGCTTCGGAGGCCAAGTCGGTCACCAATGGTGACGGCTTCGGCATCGGCTGGTATGGCGAGCGCGACACGCCGGGCGTCTACCGCGAGGTGATGCCGGCCTGGAGCGACGACAACCTGATGGCCCTGTGCGCCAATGTGCGCTCCCACCTCTTCATGGCCCATGTGCGGGCGGCGACCGGGGGCGGCGTCTCCAGGCAGAACTGCCATCCCTTTCATCTGGACCGCTATCTCTTCATCCACAACGGCCAGATCGGCGACTTCCCGCGCCTGCGCCGGGTGATGGAGACGCAGCTGAGCGACGAGCTCTACGACCTGAAGCGCGGCGCGACGGATTCGGAGCTGCTCTTCCTGCTCATCATGGGCCGCGTGAAGGCCGGCGCCACGGTGGAGGCAGCGACGCGCCAGGTGCTGCTGGACACGGTGGACGAAATGGGGGCGCGCGGCATCACCACGCCGCTGCGCTTCTCGGCGGCACTGGCCGATGGCGAGCAGCTCTGGGCGGTGCGCTGGGCCAGCGACGACAAGCCGCCCAGCCTCTATCTCAAGCCCCAGCCGGGCGGCTGGGCGATTGCGTCGGAGCCGCTGGGCGACGACGCCGAGGCCTGGCAGCCGCTGGCCAAGGGCGAGGTCGTGCATGTGCATGACGGGCGCATCGAGCGCCGGCTGCTCTGCGGCTAGGTGCCTCGCCACCAAAGCAGCACCGCGCCCACCGCCAGCACGACCACGCCGACGATGGCGCCGGCCTTCACATAGACCAGGCTGGACCACAGCACATAGCTGCTGCAGGCGCTGAACAGCAGGGGCAGCCACGGGTACAGCGGCACGCGAAACGGTCGCAGCCGCTCGGGCTCGCGGCGGCGCAGCACGATCAGCGCCAGGCCGCTGAGCACCAGGAAGAACCAGTAGACCGGCGACAGATAGTCCACCATGGTCGAGAAACCACCACGCGTCAGGTCGCCAAGGCCGACGAGCAACAGAGCCACGGCCGATGTCGCGACGACGGCCGCACTGGGCGTGSCGCGGCGCGCGTTCCAGTGCGCCAGCCGCCACTCGGCCGCGAGATCGCGCGCCGCGGCATAGGTGGTGCGCGGGCCGGCGATCAGGATGGCGTTCATGACCGACAGCGCGGTCAACGTGACCACACCCACCATCAGCAACTCGGCACCACGGCCAAGGGCAAGGCGCATCAGCTCGGCGGCCGGCGCCTCGCTGCGCGCCAGCCCGGGCAGGCCCAGCACGCGCACATAGGCCCAGTTGGCGAGCAGGTAGAGGACCATCACCACGCTCAAGCCCAGCAGCAGCGCACGGACGATGCCGCGCTTCTCGTCGCGCATTTCAGCCGACAGCGTCGCCGCGTCGCTCCAGCCGCCATAGGCCAGGAAGACGAAGACCATGGCCGTGCCCCAGTTGGTCTCCAGGGTGGCCGCGCCTTGCGTCGCGGGCGGCCGACCGCCGAGCTGCTGCGCGCCGGCCGCGAAGCCAAGCAGTAGCAGGCCGGCAATCACCAGCGTCGTCAGGCCCAGCTGCGTGCCCAGGCCCACGCGCACGCCCAGCAGGTTCAGCCCGGTCAGCAGCACGATCAGCGCGGCCGCCAGCAATGCGCTGGCATGCGTGCCCAGCCAGGGGCTCAGATCGACCACCTGTGCGAGATAGTCGCCGAAGACGAAACCCAGCAGCGCCATCGAGCCGGTGTGGATGACAGCGAAGCGCGACCAGGCGAACAGGAAGCCCAGCCGCCGGCCAAAAGCCCGGCGCAGGAAGTGATAGTCGCCGCCGGCATCGGGGAATGCCGAAGCCAGCTCGGCAAAGCACAGCGCGCCGACAAAGGACAGCACGCCGCCCAGGGCCCAGGCCAGATAGAGCTGCCCCGCGTCGGGCAGGGACTGCGCCACCATGGGCGAGGTCTTGAAGATGCCGGCGCCAACCACCATGCCGACGCACAGCGCGCCCGCGTGCCGGGCACCTAGGCGGCGCTCCGGCAGCGCCGCAGACATCAGATTTCGACTTTCGAGCCCAGCTCGACGATGCGGTTGGTTGGCAGGTGCAGGAAGTCGGCCGCCGCGGCCGCGTTGCGGTGCATGCTGGCGAACAGCTTCTCGCGCCACAGCGCCATGCCCGAGCCGATGGTCGGGATGACGATGTCGCGGCTCAGGAAGTAGCTGGTCTCCATCTCGTCGAGCTGCACGCCATGCTTCTTCAGCAGGGCCAGGGCCTCGGGCACGTCGGGCTCGTTCTTGAAGCCGAAGTGCAGGGCCACCTGCCAGCAGCAGTGCCCCAGGGCCTCAACCTCGCAGCGCTTCTCGAAGCCGACCCAGGGCACCTCATGGTGCTTGACGGTGACGAAGACGTTCTGCTCGTGCAGCACCTTGTTGTGCTTGAGGTTATGCAGCAGCGCGTTGGGCGTGGAGCCCTTCTCGGACGACAGGAAGACGGCCGTACCGGCCACGCGGGTCGGCGGGTTGATGAAGACGGCGTCGAGGAAGGTGTCCAGCTCGATGGCGTCCTCGCGCAGCTTGTCGGACAGCTGCTTGCGGCCCTGCTTCCAGGTCAGCATCAGCGTGAACATGCCGATACCGATCAAGAGCGGGAACCAACCGCCGGCGGCAACCTTGAGCAGGTTGGACGCGAGGAAGGTGACGTCGATGAGGAAGAAGATGCCCGTGGCCGCGATGCACAGCGCCAGCGGGTATTTCCAGCCGTAGCGGATGACGAAGAAGGTCATCACCGTGGTGATCGTCATGTCGATGGTGACGGCCACGCCGTAGGCCCCGGCCAGCTTGGTGGACGAGCCGAAGAAGACGACGGCCAGGATCACCAGGCTGAACAGGCCCCAGTTGATGAAGGGCACGTAGATCTGGCCGATGTCGCGCACGCTGGTGTGCAGCACGCGCAGCCGCGGCAGGATGCCGAGCTGGATGGCCTGCTTGGTGACCGAGAAGGCCGCCGTGATCAGGGCCTGCGACGCAACGATGGCCGCGCCAGTGGCAAGCAGGAAGAGGGGAATCTCGGCCCAGCCCGGCGCCAGCAGGAAGAAAGGGTTCTTCACGCCTTCGGGGTTGTCCAGCAGCATGGCGCCCTGGCCGAAATAGTTGATCACCAGGGCCGGCATGACGACGCCATACCAGGCGATGCGGATGGGCTTCTTGCCGAAATGGCCCAGGTCGGCATAGAGAGCCTCGCCGCCGGTGACGACGAGCACGACGGCGCCCAGGGCGACAAAGGCGACCCAGCGGTATTCGAGGCAGAAGTGCAGCGCATAGACGGGATTGACGGCCGCCAGCACGCGCGGGTTCTCGAAGATGTGCGGCAGGCCCAGCGCCACCAGCGTCAGGAACCACAGCATCATGATGGGCCCGAAGGCCTTGCCGATGCCGCCGGTGCCAAAGCGCTGCACGGCGAACAGGCCGACCATGACGATCAGCGTGATCGGCAGGATGGCGTCGTGCAGATGCGGCTCATAGACGTCGATGCCCTCGACGGCGCCCAGCACCGTCATGGCCGGCGTGATGACGGCGTCGCCGAAGAAGATGGCCGTGCCGAACAGGCCGACCAGCATCAGCGTGCGGCGCAGCGGCGGCTTGTCGTTCACGGCATTGGTGGCCAGCGCCAGCATGGCGATGAGGCCGCCCTCACCGTTGTTGTCGGCGCGCAGGATCAGCAGCACATACTTGATCGAGACGACGACGGTCAGCGTCCAGAACAGCAGGGACAGCACGCCAAGGATGTTCTCGGGCGTCGTGCTGACATGACCGCCATGGAAGACTTCTTTGAGGGCATACAGCGGGCTGGTGCCGATGTCGCCATAGACCACTCCGAGGGCCCCGAGGGTCAGACCCGCCAGCGCCGAGGGGCTGCGGGCCGCATGAGAAGAACTCACTTCGCGAAGGCCACTGGCTTGAGCAGTGGCTTTTGTTGTTCGAAAGAGGGGATTCTGCGCCCGGTTTTGGGTTTTTGTGCAGCGCAGCAAAACCATGGTTCCGAGGCTTGACGCCTGCCCCTCTGCAGGCGTAAGCGCGGGCGACCCTCTCACCAGATGCGGATGCGCGCCTCCGCGGGCTTGAACATCCCGTCGCCGGCCTGGGTCTTGAAGGCCTCGTGGAAGCCGTCGTGGTTGACGGCGGCGCCATTGGCGCGGAATTCTGCCGGCGAATGCGGGTCGGCCGTCAGCTGCTGCAGGCGGCGCGGCTCGCGCATCTTTTCGCGCCAGGCCTGCGACCAACCCATGAAGAAGCGCTGCGGGCCGGTCAGGCCGTCGATGACCGGCGCCGGCTTGCCGCCCAGCGAGCGCAGCCAGGCCTTGTAGGCGATCTGCAGGCCGGACAGGTCGGCCATGTTCTCGCCCAGCGTCAGCTTGCCGTTCACATGCTTGCCCGCAATGGGCTCGTAGGCGGCGTATTGGGCCACCAGGCGCTCGCCGACCTTCTCGAAAGCCTGGCGGTCGGCATCGGTCCACCAGTTGGCCAGCGCCCCGTCGCCGTCGAACTGGCTGCCCTCGTCGTCGAAGCCATGGCTGATCTCGTGGCCGATGACGGCCCCGATGGCGCCGTAGTTGACCGCGTCGTCGGCGCGGGTGTTGTACAGCGGCGGCTGCAGCACGGCGGCCGGGAAGACGATCTCGTTGAAGGTCGGGTTGTAGTAGGCGTTGACGGTCTGGGGCGTCATGCCCCATTCGCGCTTGTCCACCGGCTTGCCGGCCTTGGCCACCTGGCGCTGCCATTCGAACTGCGCGGCGCGCTGGCGGTTGCCCAGCGGATCTCCCACCTTCACGTCCAGCGCGGCATAACTGCGCCAGACATCGGGGTAGCCGATCTTGACCAGGTATTTGGAGAGCTTGTCCTTGGCCTTGGCCTTGGTGGCGGGCGTCATCCAGCCCAGGCCGTCGATGGACTCGCCATAGGCGGCCATCAGGTTGTTGACCAGCTTGAGCATGCGGGCCTTGTCGGCGGCCTGGAAGTTGCGCTTCACATAGGCCTCGCCGACCGCCTCGCCCAGCGCGTTGTTCAGGTCGGCCACGGCCTGCTGCCAGCGTGGCTGCTCGGTCTTGGCACCGCTCAGCGCGGTGCCACGGAAGGCGAAGCGGGCCTCCCGCAGCGGCTGGGGCAGCACATCGGCGCCCAGATCCAGCGCGCGCAGGGCGAGATAGGCGCGCACATCCTCCAGCGGCGCCTCGGCCATCAGTTGGGCGGCGGCCGCGGCATAGCTGGGCTGGGCCACGATGACACGGTCGGGCGCCGGCACGCCGGCGGCCGCCAGCAGGGCCGCCCAGTCCAGGCCCGGCGCCTTGGCGGCCAGTTCCGCCGGCGTCATCGGGTTGTAGATCTTCTGCGGGTCGCGGTTGTCCTCGGCCGGCCACTGGGCTTCGGCCAGACGCTGCTCGAAGGCGTAAGCGCGTGCAGCGGCGCCTTCCGGCAGACCGGCCGCGCCGGCCAGCACCTGCAGATAGGTCTGGTAGGCCGTGCGGGCGGCGGCCGTGCGGGCGTCGTCCTTCAGGTAGTAGTCGCGGTTCGGCAGGCCCAGGCCGGTCTGGTTCAGCGTCAGGCGGTTGATGCCGGGCTGCTTGAAGTCGGCATCGACGACCATCGTCAGCGGCTGGTCGATGACGCCGTTTTGGCGCCCCAGCCAGGCGGCGAGCTGCTGGCGGGTCTGGAGGGCGGCGATGCTGTCCAGCATGGGCTTCATCGGCGCCATGCCGGCCTTGTCGATGGCCGCGGTGTCCATGAACCCGGCGTAATAGGCGCCGATCTTGTGTTCCGCCGAACCGGGCTTGGCCTGGGCCGCTCCCTCGACGAGGGCGCGCACGCGCTGGTCGGACAGGTCGCGCAGCTGGGCCACCATGCCGAAGGAGGACTTGTCGGCCGGGATCTCGGTGGTGGACAGCCAATGGCCGTTGCCGGCGCGGAACAGGTCGTCCTGCGGGCGCACGGCGCGGTCGATGCCGGCGAGGTCGAGGCCGGAATGCGGTGCGGCACCGGCAAGGCCGGCCAACTGAAGGGACAGAACGAGGGCGGCGAGGCGGTAGATCTTCATCTGGGGCAGCGGTTTGCGCGAAACCGCCAGCCTAGATCAAAGGCCGCGCCCTGCCGAAAGTTGCCCGCTCAGGCGGCTTCCGCCTCCGCCTGCGGATCGGTCGCCTCCAGCTCATAGCTGGCCGCCAGCATGGCCAGCCTGCCGATGACGCCGTACATGTAGAAGCGATTGGGAGCGCTGGCGCCGGGCTTCTCGCCGGGGCGGGGCAGATGAGGTGAGTCGGCGAAGGCCAGCGGCACATAGCTGGCGCCCGGGGCATTGAGGCTCTCGTCGATGCCGCGGTGGGCATGCACGCGGTAGTAGCCGCCGACGACGTAGCGATCCATCATGTAAACGACCGGTTCGGCCACGGCCTCGTGCACGCGCTCGTGGGTGGGCACGCCCTCCTGCACGATGACCTCCTGGCCGAGGTTCTCGGGCAGCGCTGCAGCCAGACCCTCGATGTCCTTGGCGTCGCGCACGGTCATGACGCCCTTGCCATAGCTGCCCACGTCGCTCTTGATGATGACGAAGGGCTTCTCGTTGATGCCATATTCCTTGTACTTGCGGCGCACCTTGGTCAGCTGGGCGTCGGCCGCCGTCTGCAGCGCCTCCAGGCCCTTCTTGCCGTGCAGGTCGACACTGCTGGACATGGGCGTGATCAGCCAGGGGTCCATGCCCAGCAGCTTGCCGAAGCGCTTGGCCACTTCCTCATAGGCGCGGAAATGCTGGCTCTTGCGCCGCACCGTCCAGCCGGCATGCAGCGGCGGCAGCAGGTATTGCTCATGCAAGCCCATCAGCTGCGGCGGCGTGCCGGCCGAGAGGTCGTTGTTGAGCAGGATGGTGCAGGGGTCGAAGCCCTTGAGCATCAGCCGGCCACGCTTGCGCACCAGGGGCTCGACGACCAGGGTCTCGCCGTTTTGCATGCGCAGCTCGGTGGGCCCGGTGACGCTGGTGTCCAGCGTGCCGAAGCGCACGTTCAGGCCGGCCTGCGTGAAGATGCGGGCCAGCGTGGCGAGGTTGTCCAGGTAGAAGCTGCACTGCGCACCGGTCTCGGGAATGACCAGCAGGTTGCGCGCCTCGGGGCAGATCTTCTCGATGGCCGCCATGGCGGCCTGCACGGCCTGGGGCAGCATCTGGGCCGTGAGGTGGTTGAAGCCGCCGGGGAAGAGGTTGGTGTCGACCGGCGCCAGCTTGAAGCCGGCATTGCGCAGGTCCACCGAGGCGTAGAAGGTCGGCGTGTGCTCCATCCATTCCAGCCTGAACCAGCGTTCCGTGGCCGGCATGGATTCCAGGATGCGGGCCTCCAGCTCATTGATGGGGCCGTTGAGGGCGGTGATCAGATGGGGAACCATGGCCGAATGATCTCAGAAGCTGTGAATGGACTCTGCGCGGCCGAGCAGACCGCCGCAGCGTCGCCAATCAAGGCGCAAAACGCCGCCGTAGCTGGGGGCTACGGCAAGTTTTGCAACGCCGAGTGGCGGCGTTGCGGCGAGATGAGCGGGCGTGCGGTGTTCGTTTGCAGCTTCTGCAGGTCGACCCACCTGGGGGCGACCGGACGGATCACAAGACGCCGCCCGCGCAGGAGGTGCGCCCGCGCCCGGCGTGCTTGGCCCGGTAGAGCTCATCGTCGGCCCGCTTGATGGCAGCGGCCAGGGCCTCGCCGGGCTGGACGCGCACGGCGCCGGCACTGAAGTCGACGACGAAGCCCAGGCTCGCCTCACAGCGTCGCGTCAGTGCCATGTGCAGGCGCGAGTCCAACCGGCCGAAGGCCTCGGGCTCGCAGTGCTGCAGCAGCAGGCAGAACTCCTCGCCGCCGTAGCGGCCGACCAGGTCGCTGGCGCGCAGTTCGCCGCGCAGCACCTCGCCGGTGAGCTTGAGCACCTCATCGCCGACCGGGTGGCCGCGTTCGTCGTTGACGCGCTTGAAGTGATCCAGGTCCAGCATCATCAGCACGGGAGCCGCCTCCCTCGTGGCGCCGATCCCCAGCGCCCGGCCGGCGCGGTTCATCCATTCGCGGCGGTTCAGCAGGCCGGTCAACGTGTCCAGCGAGGCCAGCCGCACCAGGGCCTGCTCGGCCGCGTCACGATGAGCCAGCAAAAAGCCCATGGTGCCGAGCACGAGGCTGGCGTTGAGCAGCATCATCGAGCCGATGTTGAGCGGATTGGGCGTGAGAAAGCGCGGATAGATCTCGGGCCAGCCCAGCGCCAGGCAGCCGCGGGCCAGCGTCATCGCGCCGTTGGCCAGCGCAGCGCCGCCGCACAACCAGCGCCAGCGCATGCCGCCCGCGCCGCGCAGCAGCAGCACGCTGGCCCAGATGATCTGGGCGCCGATGGTCAGGTTGGTCAGGCCGGTGGCGACGCCGAGGTCGCTGAAGACCAGGGCATGCACGACGCCCAGCCCCAGCGGCGCACCCAGCAGCCAGCGCCGTGAGGCCCTCAACCCCAGGAAACGACAGGCCGTGATCACCGTGGCCGAGGCCGACCCGCTCAGCGCCATGACCCCGAGCGTCGCCAGCAGGCGCGGTGCGCCAAAGGTGGCGCCAATCAACAGGCCGAAGCCGAATGCCTGGCCGAGGAGCATGAACTGCCAGGCCTGCAAGCCGCTGCGGGTGCGCAGCCCAACGCCGACGGCCAGCGCCAGGCTCATCAACAGCGCGTTGACCAGCACCGCCCCGAGGAGGGTGATGACATCCATACGGGCCAGCATAACGGCGGGTCCGCAGGGGCCAAGAAAAAGCCGCCCCGAGGGGCGGCCTGGCGTGAAAGAGGGGCCGGCTTGGCGCCGGTCCCCGGGATCACTTGTGGTAGGCCGTCTCGCCGTGCGACGAGATGTCCAGACCTTCGCGCTCTTCCTCTTCGGTGACGCGCAGGCCGATGGTCATATCGACCAGCTTGTAGGCGATCAGCGAGACGATGCCCGACCAGACGATGGTGATGCCGACGGCCTTGGCCTGGATCCAGAACTGCGCGCCGATCGAGAAGTCGGCCGGCGTGATCATGGTCGCCGTGACCCAGTCACCCATGGCGCTGGGGCCACCCAGGTTGGGCGAGGCGAACACGCCGGTCAGCAGCGCGCCGACGATACCGCCGACACCGTGCACGCCGAAGACGTCCAGCGAGTCGTCCGCACCCAGCAGCTTCTTCAGGCCCGACACACCCCACAGGCAGGCGAAGCCGGCGACGATGCCGATGACGAGACCGCCACCGATACCGACGTTGCCGGCGGCCGGCGTGATGGCCACGAGGCCGGCGACGGCACCCGAGGCAGCACCCAGCATCGAGGCCTTGCCCTTGAGCAGCGCTTCACCCACGCACCAGGCCAGCACGGCGGCAGCCGTGGCAGCGAAGGTGTTGATGAAGGCCAGAGCCGCGAAGCCGTTGGCTTCCAGTGCGGAGCCGGCGTTGAAGCCGAACCAGCCCACCCACAGCAGCGAGGCACCGACCATGGTCAGCGTCAGGCTGTGCGGCGTGAACTGCTCCTTGCCGTAGCCGACGCGCTTGCCGATCATGAAGGCACCCACCAGGCCCGCAACGGCGGCGTTGATGTGCACCACCGTGCCGCCGGCGAAGTCCAGCGCGCCCATTTGCCAGATATAGCCGGCCTTGGCGTTCATCGCATCAGCGACTTCCTTGGCGGAGTAGGCGTCAGGGCCCATCCAGAACCAGACCATGTGGGCGATCGGCAGGTAGCTGAACGTGAACCACAGCGTCAGGAAGGCCAGGGCTGCCGAGAACTTGATGCGTTCGGCGAAGGCACCAATGATCAGGCAGGCGGTGATGCCGGCGAAGGTGGCCTGGAAGACGGCGAACACCATCTCGTACATCGGCACACCCTTGCTGAAGGTGCCGCCGGTGGCGAAGGTGCCTGCGACGTTGTCCCAGATGCCCTTCATGAAGAGGCGATCCGTGCCACCGATGAAGGCATTGCCCTCGGTGAACGCGAAGCTGTAGCCGTACAGCACCCACAGCACGACGATCAGCGAGAAGCCGACCATGACCTGCATCAGCACCGACAGCATGTTCTTGCTGCGCACCAGGCCGCCGTAGAACAGCGCGAGGCCAGGCACCGTCATCATGATGACGAGCAGCGTGGACAGCAGCATCCAGGCGGTGTCGCCCTTGTTGGGCACGGCAGCGGCCGGGGCAGAGGCTGCATCAGCCGGCGCGGAGGCGGCAGCATCGGCCGCGGAAGCTGCGGGAGCAGCCGTGGCCGCCACGGCGGCGGCAGGCGCCGAAGCAGCTTCCTGGGCCCAGGCGGCCGGCGCCAGCAGGCCGGCGGCAAGCGCAAGGCCGGCGAGGAGTTTCTTCATTTGAGTGATCTCCAAACGGTTGTTATGGACGCGCTTCAGAGCGCGTCGTTGCCGGTTTCGCCGGTGCGGATGCGTACGACCTGATCCAGCGGCGACACGAAAATCTTGCCGTCACCGATCTTGCCGGTGCGGGCGGAGGACTCGATGGCCTCGATGACGCGCTCGACGACGTCGTCGTTCACGGCGGCCTCGATCTTGACCTTGGGCAGGAAGTCGACGACGTATTCGGCGCCGCGGTACAGCTCGGTGTGGCCCTTCTGGCGCCCGAAGCCCTTGACTTCGGTGACCGTCAGCCCCTGCACGCCGATGGCGCTCAGGGCCTCACGCACCTCGTCSAGCTTGAAGGGCTTGATGACTGCGGTGATCAATTTCATGTCGCTCTCCAGTAATCAGAAGGTCTTCTTCAGGCCGACAACCAGCATGGTCTTGCCCATGAACTTGCCGTTGGCGGGACTGGCGTAGAAGCTCTTGTCGGCATCGGTACCGATCACGGCGCCGCTCAGCACCAGGCCGGAGAAGTCCTTGGCCAGCGTCAGCGAGTAGTCGGAGTAGGAGCCGGCGGGCACGTGGCGCATCGTCTGATGGCCGATGTGCGGCGTCAGCGTCATGCCATCGCCCAGGTCGAAATTGGCCGACACGTCGAAGTAGCCGCTGTACTTGGTGCCCGGCACGCCGAACAGGTTGGTGCCGTTGGTGTTGGAGTACTTCGCCGTCACGGGGCCGTAGCTGAGTGCGCCGTAGATTTCGAAGGTGTTGGCGCTGGTGGACAGCTTGTTGCTGGGGTAGTAGTACTGCAGCACGCCGACGTCCAGCGTCAGGCCCGTGGCGACTTCGGCCTTGTAGCCACCGTACAGGTCGACCTCGACCTGGCCGTCGCCACCGGCGTCCTTGATCCACTTGATCGTCGACGCCCAAGCGCCGACGTAGAAACCGCTCGGCGAGGCGTAATCCAGGCCGCCTTGCAGGGCCGGCTTCAGGCGCGACTGGGAAATGCCGCGGTAGCGGTATTCGCTGACGACGCCGACGTTGAACGACAACGGGTCCGGCGCTGGCGCCGGCTCATCGGCAAACGCAGGCAGAGCGGCCGCGGCCAGTGCCAGAACGAGCAGCGAAGGGGACAACTTCATGGCGGGGAGCTCCTGAGTAAAAAAGTGGTGGGATTCGATCCGGCGGGGTATTTGCAGCTTCCGTGCCAAGCGTCACACCTTGTCACTCCGCACGAATCTGGGCGGGCCGCGCCCCCAAGTCAGGCATTTGCACCAAATTGGATTTGATMGCGGCTTGCTCGGCACTTATATGGTGCATTCCTGGGAGAGGCGCCGGGCCGATTTACGACGGACCGGCGGCTAGACTGGCCCGCCAGCCCAGGAGCCGCACCGGTGCCGGGATCGCCCGCCCCCGGCACGATCAATGCAGCCGCCAGCGTCAACTACCCCCGCCAGCTGACCTTCAATGAGCCTCGCCACCGTCTACAGCCGCGCTCTCGATGGCCTCGCCGCCGCGCCGGTCACCGTGGAAGTCCATCTGGCCAACGGCCTGCCGTCGTTCACGGTCGTCGGGCTCGCAGACACCGAGGTCAAGGAAGCCCGCGAGCGCGTGCGCGCGGCGTTGCAGAACAGCGGGCTGTCATTCCCAGCGAACAAGCGCATCACGGTAAACCTCGCCCCGGCCGACCTGCCCAAGGAGGGGGGTCGCTTCGATTTGCCGATGGCGCTGGGCCTGCTCGCCGCGAACGGCCAGATCGATGCCGCCAGGCTCGCGCGTTTCGAGTGCGCTGGCGAACTGTCGCTGGCCGGCGAGGTGCGCGCGGTGCGCGGCGCCCTGGCCATGGCCCTGGCGCTGCGCCAGGACGGTGGCGAGCGCGAACTGCTGCTGCCTGAGGCCAGCGCCGCTGAGGCGGCCCTCGTCGACGGCCTGGTGGTGCGGCAGGCCCGCCATCTTCTTGACGTGGTGGCGGCCCTGCAGCCCGACGGCGAAGCCCTGCCGCGCGCCGTCGCCCTGACCCGCGAGGCCGCACGCGGCCTGCCCGATCTCGCCGACATCAAGGGCCAGGCCGGCCCGAAGCGGGCGCTGGAGATCGCCGCGGCGGGCGGCCACAGCCTGCTGATGGTGGGCCCGCCCGGCACCGGCAAGTCCATGCTGGCACAACGCCTGTCCGCGCTGCTGCCAGCGCTGGATGACGAGGCTGCGCTGGAATCCGCCGCCGTGCTCAGCCTGGCCGGCCAGTTCGACATCGCGCGCTGGGGGTTGCGCCCGCTGCGCTCGCCCCACCACTCGGCGTCGAGCGTGGCGCTGGTGGGCGGCGGCTCACCGCCCCGGCCGGGCGAAATCTCGCTGGCCCAGCACGGCGTGCTCTTCCTGGATGAACTCCCTGAATTCCCCCGCGCCGCGCTGGAAGCCCTGCGCGAGCCGCTGGAGACCGGCCGCATCCTGATCTCGCGCGCCGCCCGCCAGGCCGAGTTCCCGGCGCGCTTCCAGCTCGTCGCCGCGATGAACCCCTGCCCCTGTGGTCATCTGGGCAGTCCCCTGAAAGCCTGCCGCTGCTCGCCGGACCAGGTCTCACGCTACCAGGGCCGGCTCAGCGGCCCCTTCCTCGATCGGCTCGACCTGCTCATCGAAGTGGCTGCCGTGCCGCCGCGCGACCTGCAGGACCTGGCCCCGGGCGAGCCCAGCGCCGTCGTCGCGGAACGGGTCGCCGCAGCGCGTGAGCGGGCCGTGGCGCGCCAGGGCGTGGCCAACGCCCAGCTGCAGGCCCAGGACCTGGCCGAACATGCGGTGCTGGAGCCCGCAGCCAAGGCTTTGCTGGAGCGCTCGGCCGAGCGCCTGGGCTGGTCGGCACGCAGCTTTCACCGCGTGCTGCGCGTGGCCCGCACGGTGGCCGATCTGGCGGGAGCGGCGGCGATTGGCAGCGCCCATGTCGCCGAAGCCATCCAGCTCCGCCGGGGGCTGCCCGGGCAGGCGGGCTGACCATGCGCCGCCGCATCGGGCTGGCGCTCGGGCTGGCCACCGCGCTGCTGCTGGCGGCGATCGCGGTGCCGTCGCAGGCCGCGACGATCAGCATTGCCGTGCCCAGCGGCCCGGTCGCCCTGCCGCTGCTGGTCGCCATCGAGCAGCACCTGTTCCAGGCCGAGGGGCTGGACGTCGTACGCATTCCCTGCAACAGCGGCAAAGCCTGCCTGGCCGCGCTGCGCTCTTGCATCGCCGAAGTCGCCGCGGGCGCCGAATTTGCCGTCGCGATGACGGCTGCGCAGACACCGGCCGTCACCATCCTGGCGTCCATCGGCGAGTCGACCGCTCAGATCAAGCTCATCGCCAGCCGGCGCGCCGGCGTGCGCGAGAGCCGGGACATGGCCGGCAAGCGCATCGCCACGGTGGCGGGCACCTCGGCCGAGTACTTCCTGGACCGCTGGCTCACCTATCAAGGCATCGACCCCGACCGCGTCAAGCTGAGCTTCGCCGAGCCCGGCGCGTTGGGCGATCTCGTGCAGCAGGGCAAGGCCGCCGCGGCGGTCGTGTGGGAGCCGGAGGCGGCCCGCATCGAGGAGCGGCTTGGCGCCGATGCGGTCCGCCTGCCTTCGGCCCATGTCTACACCCAGCACTTCTGCATCGTGGCCCAGGCCCGCGCCGTCGACCGGGACCGGCCGCGTTTCGAGAAGGTCCTGCGCGCCCTGCTGCGGGCCCAGCGCTTCATCGCCGAATCGCCCAACGAGGCCCAGGCCATCCTGGCGGCCAACCTCAAGGTCAGCGCCGCGGTGGCGCAGCGCCTGATGGCCGAACAGGACTACCGGCTCGCCCTGCATACCTCGCTGCCGGCGACGATGCTCAGCCAGATCCGCTGGCAACTGGGCCAGGACGGCAAGGCGACGGAACCGGTCCCTTCCATGCAGCAGCTGATCGACGCCCGCCCGCTGCAGTCACTCGCCCCGGGCTCGGTCACGCTCACACGATGAGGTTCGCCTTGAACGCACGACGCCTGCTGGCATTGCTGGTGGCATGGCTGGCAGGTACCGTCGCCGCGGCGCCGCTGACCGTGGCGGTGTCCCGGTCGCCGCATTCGCTGCCGGTGCTGGTGGCCCTGTCCGAAGGTCTGTTCGAGGCCGAAGGCCTGACGGTCAAGGCCATCGAGGCGCCCAGCGGCCGCCGCTGCCTGAAGCTGATGGCCGAAGGCCAGGCCGACCTGGGCACGGCTGCCGACACCGCCATCGCCTTCGAATCCTTCGAGCGCACCGATTTCTCCGTCATCGCGACCTTCTCCAGCACATCCAGCGACGTCGAACTGGTCACCCGCCGCAGCGCGGGCATCAAGGCCGCCCGCGACCTCGTCGGCAAGCGAGTCGGCGTCGTCAAAGGCACCTCGGCCCAATACTTCCTGGACACCTTCCTGCTCAACAACGATGTCGACCCCAAGAACGTCCTGCAGGTCGCCATCCAGCCCGAGGGCGCGCTGGACGCCATGGCCGCCGGCCAGGTGGATGCGGTGGCCGTCTTCCAGCCCTTTGCCTATGCGGCGGCGCACAGCCCGCGCGTGGACGGTGTCGTGCTGAGCGAATCCGGGGACTACAAGCAGACCTTCAACCTCGTGGTCCAGACGAGCGTCCTGAAGGCGCGGCGGCCCGACCTGGAGCGCTTCCTCAAAGCCATCCACCGCGCCAACGAATTCATCCGCGCCCAGCCACGCCGGGCCGAGGCCATCTTCGTGAACCGGCTGGGCGTCGAGCCCGGCTTTGCGCGCTGGTCGATGCAGCGCACCCACGCCGAGCTGTCCCTGGACGAGGCCTTGCTGCGCACCCTGCAGTCGCAGGCGAACTGGGCGGTGCGGGAGGGCTATGCCACCGGCAGAAAGCCTGCCGATTACCGCACCCTGGTCGACGCCGCGCCGCTGCGCGCCGTGCTGCCCAACGCCGTCGGCCTGCCTCGCTGACCTGCACCACCATGA
>NZ_JBFULE010000009.1:0-33672 GCF_056400485.1 Roseateles sp. P5_B10 | reverse complement strand
CCTCCATCGTGCACGCCTCGCCCGAGAGCACCATCGGCGGTGGGCTGGCCTGGCTGCGCACGGGCGACGTCATCCGCGTCGACCTGATCGCGGGCCGCTGCGACGCGCTGCTCAGTGATGAGGAGCTGGCGCGCCGCCGCGCTGAAGATGCGCCACCTGCGGTACCGCCGAGCCAGACACCGTGGCAGGAGATCTATCGCTCAACGGTGGGGCAGCTGTCGACCGGCGCCTGCCTGGAACTCGCCGTGCCGTATCGCGGCGTGATCGACACGCCACCGCGGCACAACCACTAGGACCTGTTATTTAACAGGCCCTGTGTGGTCACGCCGGGCAAAGTGAATTAAAGTGATATCTCCTTTTCCTGAGGTATCGCCATGCCCGTCCTCGAACAGCTCTCTCGTCTCGAACTGCCGGCTCGCGCGTTCAGCGGCTTCGTGCCCATTGCCTGCAGCCTGGGCGGGGCGGCAGCGGCGGCGGCGCTGTTCGTGTGGTCCATAGGCAACCTGGCGCTGATGGTGCTGACCGTGCTCCTCTTCGCGGCCAGTTTGCTCATGCTGATCGGGATCTACATGCAGGAGCCCAACGAGGCGCGGATCCTGACGCTGTTCGGCCGCTATGTCGGCACCGACCGCCATGAAGGCCTTCGCTGGGCCAACCCGTTCGCGATGCGGGAGCGCATCTCGCTGCGCGCGCGCAATCTGAACGCGCCGCACATCAAGGTCAACGACAAGCGCGGCAACCCGATCGAAATCAGCGCTGCCATCGTCTGGCGCGTGCAGGACACGGCGCGCGCCGTCTTCGAGGTGGACAAGTTCGAAACCTACGTGGGCGTGCAGGCCGAGACGGCCATCCGCCATCTGGCCACGCAGTTCGCCTACGACGACGGCGAGGACCTGGACCCCGACGAAACGACGCTGCGCGCCGGCCAGGACGAGGTCGTCAAGGCGCTGGTCGCCGAACTGCAGGAGCGCTGCGCCCAGGCCGGCGTGGCGGTGCTGGAAGCCAAGATCACCCACCTCGCCTACGC
Source organism: Roseateles sp. P5_B10 (assembly GCF_056400485.1). NCBI lineage: Bacteria > Pseudomonadati > Pseudomonadota > Betaproteobacteria > Burkholderiales > Sphaerotilaceae > Roseateles > Roseateles sp. P5_B10. Next base: position 32,645 of record NZ_JBFULE010000009.1, on the reverse strand, counting down.
CCCGGAAATCGCCCAGGTGATGCTGCGCCGCCAACAGGCCGAGGCCATCATCAGCGCACGCAAGAAGATCGTGCAGGGCGCGGTGACGATGGTGGAGGAGGCGTTGCGCGGGCTGTCGGAGCGCGAGATCGTCGTGCTGGACGACGAGCGCAAGGCGGCCATGGTGTCCAACCTGCTCGTCGTGCTGTGTTCGGACAAGGACGCCCAACCCATCATCAACGCCGGCACGCTGTACGCCTGAGCGCGCCGCGGCATGGCCAGCCCCGACAAGAAGGCCTTCGCGTTACGGGTGGACCCGGCGCTGTGGGCACAAATCGAACGCTTGGCAGCCCAGGAGCTGCGCTCGGCCAATGCGCAGGTCGAAGTGCTGCTGCGCGAGGCGCTGGCGCGGCGCGGCATCAAGCCGGCCGCCAGCCCGGCGCCCCGGCGAGGGCGGCCACCCAACGAGCCGGGCGACACCGGCGAGGGGTAGACGCGCTCATGTGTCGAGACGGCTATATCCGACCCATCAAGAGCAGCACGAGCACGATCAGCAAAACCAGGCCGATCCCTCCCGTTGGCCCATAGCCCCAGCCGCGGCTATGGGGCCACGCCGGGATGGCGCCGAGCAGAAGAAGGATCAGCACGACGAGCAGAATGGCACCTAGACTCATTGCGGTCTCCTTGGTAGTTGGGGCTCACGATTCAACGGCGCTGAAGCGCCTTGAACCTGTGCCGACTCTCCTCGCAAGGCCGACCCCCAGGTGTAGGACTTGACCGCGCAACCGGCTAGCTCGATGCCGGCTCAGCACTTGCGCCCCCGTCCCGCCGTGCGCTCAGATCTCCAGCCGGCCCTTCAACGCGGCATGGTCGGCCGCCAGCGGCGTCACGCTGGCCGCAGCCGCCAGCGCGCCCAGCGCCTGCCGGCGCAGCGCCTCGCCATCCACCGGCTTCAGTGCCACCAGCCAGGTGGCCGCCTCGGCCCAGGCCAGCCGCGCCGGGCGACCCAGGCTGGGGTCATCGAACAGCGGCTGCAGCCGGGCCAGGGCCTCACGCAGTTGCGCTTGCGCGCCGGGCTTGTGAAGCTCGGCCAGCAGGGCGCCGTACACCGCTTGCAAGGCACTCCAGCGCAGGTCGGCCGCGGGATTGGGCGCGGTGCCGGGCGACGCTTTCCACGCGGCCAGGCCCTGCTCGACCACCGCCAGCGCCTGGACGGGCTGGCCATTGCGCCAGAGCGCGAGACCATGCTGGGCGGCCAGCGTCCGCGGCAACTGGACCCATTTGCTCTGCGGGCCCTCCTGCCGGGCCAGGCGCTCGTTCTCGGTCCAGGCCAGGGTCGAGGCCTCGAGCGCTGCGGCCCATTCGCCACGGCGCAGTTGCACAAGCGACAGGGTATTGGCCTCTTGCAGCAGGCCATCGTGCCAGGCGATGTTGGCGGGCTCGGCCTCGACATTGGCGCGGCGCAACGGCATCGCGGCCTGCAGCTGGGCCAGCGCGTCGTCGAGCCGGTCCAGGCGCAGCAGCGTCAGCGCGCGGGATGCCAGAGCGACGCCGAGCTGGTGGCGGAGGTAGACCTCGGTCTTCATCTCGCCGGGTGCGGCGTGGCGGTCGCTCTCGGCATGCATGGCGGTGTCGGCCAGCAGCTCGCGGTAGACCGGCTCGGCCTTGGCGTACAGGGCCAGGGCTTCGTCAAGCTGGCCTGCCGCGCTCAGCGTCTGGCCGAGGCTCAGGGTGGTGTTGGCCAGCTCCACGCCCAGGGCTGCGCGGCCCAGCACGTCGTCCCTGGCAAACGGGCGTGCCTGTTCGAGGCGCTGGAGGATGAGCCGGCTGTTGGCCACCGCACGCTCGCGCTGGCCGGTGTTGCGCAGCCGAACCGACTGCACCTGCAGCGCGCGGGCATGCCACTGCGCAAAACGCCAGTCGTGATGCTGGCTGGCCCACAGGCGCTCGCCCAGCTCGACGGCGCGCTGGGCCATCGCGTCGGTCTGGGCACCGAGTTCGGCCGTGCCGGTGGTGTCATTGCCCAACAACTCGGCGCGGCGGGCGAGGATGGCGGCGCTGAGCGCCTGCAGGTCGCCATCGGGCTGCTCGCCCTGCACCAGGGGGTCGAGCGCGGCGAGGGTCTGTGCCAGCAGCGCATCCTGGGCCTTGCTGCCGCCGGGCAGGTAGGCGATCGCATCGCCGAAGCGGAACACCAGGTCGGCCGTGATGCCCTTGACCGCCGTCAGCCGCAACTCGGCCGCGGCGCGCGCTTGGCCGGCCACGTGTGCCTGCCAGGATGCCGCAGCCAGGCCCCCGGCCAGGGCCAGCAGAACGCCCAGACCCAGGGTCACCGGCAGGCGGTTGCGCCGCACGAACTTGGACAACAAGTAGCCGCGGCTGGGCGCGCGGGCGCTGACCGGGTAGCCCGCAAGCGTGGCGCGCAGGTCGGCGGCGAACTGCTCGACGCTGGCATAGCGGCGGCCCACGTCCTTCTCCAGCGCCTTGAGCAGGATGTTGTCGAGATCGCCCTTGAGGCGCTGCCGGGTGATCAGCCAGGCCTGGGCATCGGGCGCCGCAGCGTCGGGGCTGCTCAGTTGCGAGGGGCGGGTCGGCGCTTCGTCGAGCACCGCGCGCGCGGCCTCGGCGGGGCCGCGCGCGTTGCGGCCGTAAGGACGCTGGCCAGTCAGCAATTGGTAGAGCAGGACGCCCAGCGAGTAGACATCGGTACCCGTGCCCACCGGCTCGGCGCGCACCTGCTCGGGGCTGGCGTAGTTGGGCGTGAAGGGGCGGACGGCGCCAAGGGTGCTGTCGCTGCCTTGCGCCTCGGTCGGGTCGAGCGCCTTGGCGATGCCGAAGTCGAGCAGCTTGACCTGCCCGTCGTGCGTGACGAGCACGTTGCCGGGCTTGAGGTCGCGATGCACGAGCAGGTTGCGGTGCGCGTGCGCGACGGCGTCGGCCAATTGCAGGAAGAGCGCAAGGCGCTCGTCGATGGACCGCGTTTGCGCGGCTTCGTCGATGGGCAGGCCATCGATGAACTCCATGACGAAATAGGGCAGCCCGTCGGCGCTGAGACCGGCGTCGAAGAGCTGGGCGATGTGCGGGTGATGCAGCCGCGCCAACGCCTGGCGCTCCTGCGCAAAGCGCTGCAGCACGGCGTCGCTGTCCATGCCGCGCTTGATCACCTTGATGGCCGCGCGGCCCTCGAAGCTGCCGTCAGCGCGGCGCGCCTCGTACACCTCGCCCATGCCGCCGCTGCCGATGCTGCGCACGACGGCCCAGGCGCCGAAGCGCTCACCGTCGCGGGACAGGCTGGCGGCCACGCTCTCGGCGATGGGCCGCGACAGCAGCGGATCGCCGTCGGTGTGGTCGGCGTGATGGGCGAGCAGCGAGTGCAGCTCGGCCTTCATCGCGGCGCTCACGGGCAGCGCGTCGACATGCGCCGCACGCTCGGCCGCGGGCAGCGCCACCGCCTCATCGAAGAGGCTTCGCAGGGCGGCCCAGTCGGCGGGCGTGGGGGTGGGGGTGGTCATCGGCGGGCTCGGGGTGGGCGGTGGCGACGCGACTGTAGTGACGCACCGGCATGCGGGGGAGCGGGGGAACCGCCCCCCGTGCCATCACTGCTTGACGAGGCCGCTGCACTGCGCAAGCGACTTGACCGGTCGCGGCATGCGGTGGCTGGCGTCGGCGCTGTACGACGCCGGCACGTTCAGCGCCGCGTTGGCCGGCTGGTAGGCCAGCGTCACCCAGGTTTGTTCACCGGCGGTGAAGTAGTCCTGCGCCTGCACCGCCACGCTCTCGCCAAAGGTGACGATGACGTCGTCCTCGTCGCCGGCGAGGCGGGTCGTCAAGTCAACATTGCCGCTCACCAGGTGGAAGACGCCGCTGCTCGACACGTCCAGCGTGCAGCTGCTGCTCGTGTAGTGGCCGACGAGTGCTGCCGACATGTCGGCCGCGGTGGCGCCGTTCAGCGTCGCGACGTTGGCGCCGCCTGCGCTGGTCGGGTTGGGGTTGCTCAGCCAGCACTCCACCCGGTCCGTGGCCGTGGTGAAGCCGGTGCCGCCCTGGCGCGCCACGCCTTGCGCCATCACACCCTTGACGAGGGTGAGCTGGGCGTAGCGGTCGTTCGGCACATCGCTGGCCTGGACCCGCGTGAGGCTGACGACATTGAGGATGAGGTCGCCCACGTCGCCGTTGACGGCGGCCTGCAGGCTGCGTCCACCGGCCGAGACGGTCAGCATGCCGTCCTTGGCCACGGCGATGCTGCACGAGGTGGTCTCCTGTGTCGCCTGGCCCGGCGTGAAGACGCGCCCGAGCTGGCCCTGCCAGGTACCGATGGCCGGCGCGACGTCTGCGGCCATCGCCTGCCCCTTGGGCGTGAGCACGATGGCGTGCGGCGCCGGTGGCGTGGGATCGGTGCCCGTCAGCGCGGGCGGCAAGCGGTAGATGCCATTGGTTGCGGCGCTGAAGTCGGCGATCAGGTCGATGTAGGTCTTGTGGCTGGCGAGTGCGGCGGCCATGACGCTGTCCAGCAGCGCGTCCGTGGAATCGCCCGGCTTGGCGTCGAACACGACGGTGAAGGGGTCGAATGGCCCGGTGGGCAGCACGTAGCTGCCGGCCGTGAGGGTGGCAATCAGCTGGGTGAGCGCTCCGGCGGTGTCGAGCCGGGTGCCCGCCGGTGCGGCGGCCAGGCCCGCAAACCAGGTCGYGGGCGGCATGCCGGCAGCGCGCGCAATCGTCAGGTCGGTGAGGGTGGTGATGTTCACGCGCCCGGCGGCCACGGCAATGCTGTGCAGCGAAAGCGCATTCGGCACGCCGCCCACCGTGCCACCCGACACCTGCAGTGCGCAGGGCAGCGTGTTGGCCGGCACGTCGACGGTCCAGGTGCCGGTGGCGCTGGTCGGCAGCGAGACCGTGGCCGGCCCGCTGGTACAGGTGGCCGTGACCGTGCCGCCAACGACGGGCGCGCCGCTCGCAGCCACGCCGGTCAATGTGGCCTTGACAACCGCCGGGGCAGGCGCAGGCGCGGGCGCAGGGGCGGGTGCAGGCGCGGGGACGGGCGCAGGCGCTGTTGCGACCGGTGCAGGAGCCGGTACTGCGGGCGCCGTGGTGCCGCCACCCCCGCAGCCGGCCAAGGTGGCAACGGCCACGGTAGCCGCCGCGATCACGAGGCCACGCAGGCCGTGGGGAGTTGGGCAAGGGGTCGATGTCATGGTGGAGTCCGGTGGGAGGGGTGGCACCCCTCGCCGATTCGAGGGGCATGCCGGGGTACGCAGCGTGGCGCGGCCAAAAGGCTCATCGGGCTTGAAAACAGGCACGCATGAACCGAGCAATCCTTCGCAGGCATGTCGCGGCGCCGCGCGCAAAATGCGCGGCGCCATGACCGCTATGACTGCCCTGTCCGCTTCGAACCCCGCCGCCGCCGATGTCACCGAGTGGCTGCGCCGGCTCGACACGGATGCGGCCGGCGCATCGAACCAGCTCTTCGAGCTGCTCTACGGCGAGCTGCACCGCATCGCGCGCGCCCACATGGGCCGCGAGGCGAACGCGCACACGCTGAGCCCGACGGTGCTCACGCACGAGGCCTGGTTCCGCATGGCCGAGCAGACGCGCACGCAATGGTCCAACCGCGCGCATTTCCTGTCGGTGGCCTCGACCATGATGCGGCGCATCCTGGTGAACCACGCGCTGGCCAAACGCACCGAGAAGCGCGAGGCGCAGCTGGTGTCGCTGTCGATCACCGGCACACCGGAAATCGGCGCGCAGGCCGAACCCGACGTGGTGGCCGTGCACGAGGCCATCCTGGCCCTCGAAGCCGTCGACCCGCGCGCGGCCAAGGTGGTGGAGCTGAAGTTCTTCGGCGGGCTCGAAAACGACGAGATCGCGCAGGCGCTCGATCTGTCGCTCGCCACCGTCAAGCGCGACTGGGCGCTGGCACGGGCCTGGCTGCGCCGCGAACTGGGCGCCGCGCCGCTGGCCTGACGCGTTGGCGGCGGTTCACCTGGCGCTTTTCAGTCGCTGCACCAGCGCATCCCGCGCGCTGCCGATCATCGGCAGGTAGGCCCGCTCGAAGGTGGCCTCGTCGAGCGTGACCGCGGCAGTCGCATTGCTGGTGCCACGCGAGCGGCCACCGGTCAGCAGCGCCAGGCCCATCGACAGCGCGTTGCTCGTGTTGTCTGACTTGCGCGACTCGTCGGTGGTGGTGTCAACGAGCGCGAAGCCTTCGGCAGCGCCCTGAACCAGGCGGTCGACGTAGAAGGCGCCGTTGACGCCGCTGCGCGACGTCGTGCGGAAGATGCGCTGCCCCTCCTGCGACACGATCTGCAGCTGGGTCTCGTTGGGGTAGAGCACCGGGCCGGCCTCGATGGAGGACTGTGAGCGACGCGCGATATTGGCCAGGAAGCCCTTGCTGCCGGAGGCGGTGCCGAAGCTCGCGAAGAAGTGCAGGCGCACGAAATGCAGGTCGAGCGCCTGCGCCACCGCGCTGGCCTTTGCACCGTTGGCGCCATCCAGCGCGGTGATGCGGTCGCTCAGCGTGCCGCGGCCTCCCGCCGTCTGGAAGAAGGCCGGCATGCCGGTGGGCGCGAAGATCTTGGAGACGGCGCCCGTGTCGTCGATGACATAGGGCGCCGGCTTGCCCATGCGGGCCTCGACTTCGGCGTACTCGGGGCGCGCGCGAATCGTGTCCATGCCGACGACTTCAAAGCCGGCAGCGGTCAGTGCCTCGACGGTGTCGCGGTAGACGCGGTCGGTCAGCGCCTGCATCGCCGCATCCGGCACGCCGCGCAGCTCGGCCTGCACCGAGGTGCTGTTGCCCCCGCCGCTGCCGCTCGCCTTCAGCGTGGTGACGAATTCGATCCCGAACTGGTCGATGGCAACACGGCGCGCACCCTTGATGGCCGCGCCGTTGTCGCTGCCGACGGAGACCGTCGGCGCAGCAGCTTGCGCGGCGGCTGGCGGCACGCCAGCCAGGAGGGTGAGCGTGGCAAGGAGCAGCGGGGCGAGCAGTCGGCACATGGCGGTCTTTCGTGGCAGGGCTGAAACCTTCGGTTCGTCGAAGGGGACAACCTGGTACGCAAGACGGTCAGGTGAAAAGGCTCATCCCCACCACCCGTCAGCCCGCCTGCGCGGTTGGATACGACGCCGCCGTGACCGGCGAGACCAGGGACCAACCCATCGCCTTGTACAGAGCGGCGCCCGACTCCGTGGCCACCAACACGCCTTGCCTTGCCTCCAGATCGAGCGCGATGCTTGACAAGATGGTCATGACGCGTCGCCCCAGCCCCTTCCTCCTGTGGGCCTCGGCCGTGACGATTTGATCGAAGGTGGCGAACGGACCCTCGATCGCCACCTGGCCGCCGGCCGCGATTTCTCCTGAACCTGCGATCAGCCTGGCAAACGCGACCTCTCCCACCTTGTCGGTCTGTATGCGATAGCCCTCAGGGGCGGTGGTGTCGCCGCCCCTGAGATCGGTGCTCATCAGAAACTCGGGTTCGTGAAACTGCCAATGATGGGAGAGCAAGGGAGACACGCTTTCACGTGGTGCGCAGATCTTCAGCCAGCTGCCGGGGCCGGTCTCGGTGACAAGTTCTTGGAGGAGATGTCGATCAAGGGCGGGAAGAACATAGCGTGTCGTCTGCCCGGGCTTTCYGACCGAAATCTGAAAGCAGCCGGAGCGCCTGACCGGCGCTGGCGTGCGTCGCGAAATCGCCCAGCCGCAGGCCCAGGCACGAGCAGCGACTGCGGGGTCAAGCGCGCCGGCGTTGCGGTCACCCTCGGAGTTGATGGATGAAGGGATCATCTGTGCAGTTCAGAAATGAAGGGCATCTGCATCGGCGGCCATGGCATCGGCAATCAGCCTCATGTCATGGTCGCTGACGGCAAACAGTCCGAAACGGAACGAATAGCCCCAGCGCGCGCGGTCCTGCACGAACTCGAAGCGGTCGATCAGCGGGGCGATGGGCGCTTCGCGTGCGGGCACATAGTCCACGTCCTTGCGGAAGGGGACGAAGCCGCCACCCATGTCAAAGGCGTAGGGCTCGCCGGGCCTGACCAGCCCGAGCGACACAAAGGCCTGCAGCTTGTCGCTGCCGCCCATGGTGACCGTGGGCGCGTAGTAGGCCACGCGGTCACCGGGCCTCACGCGCCGCAACGGCGCGACCTTGCCATGGCACACCTGCATATAGCCTGCGCCGCGTTCCGCGCAGCCTCGGCGTGCGTGGGTGGCGCTGGCCACGGCAATCCAGTTGCCGCGCGGCGCGGCCATGCCGGCCTGTGCCGATTCCTCCCACAGGGTGGCGTTTTTCATCGGAGCGCCTCGTGCGCAAGTTGGGAATCGCCATGATGGCGGGACGTCGCGACAACGGCTTGTCAGCAGAAGGCACCCCGCCAGCCGGTGAGTCCTGCCCACGCCGATCGCGAGCGGGCAACGGAGTTCAGCAACGCGGCAACGGGCATAGTTCTGGCTCCTCCCCTTGCCTTGAAGCCGATGACCCCGCCTCTCGCCGCCCGCGGCTCCTGCTACTGTGGCGCCGTCTCCGTCACGGTCCCATCGCCTTTGCGCCGCCCGGACAACTGCCACTGCGGCGAATGCCGGCGCCTGAGCGGTGCGGCATTCACCACGTGGATCACAGCGCCGCGCGATCAGGTCGTCGTGAACAACCCCGAGGGGCTGTCGGTGTTCTGTCCCACGCCCAACCTGCAGCGCTCGTTCTGCAAGACATGCGGATCGCATGTCTTCACCGCGGACGCGCGGCTGCCAAGGGCTTACGGGTTCCCTGCGGGGCTCTTTGAGGGCGAGCCCATCGAGCCGCCGGGCGAGGACTACTTTCTCGATGACAAGGCCCGTTGGTGTCGGCGTTCTTTACACCCAGAAAGCTGACCGCAAGCAAATCACCGCCACAGCAGGGTTTTCTCTGATGGCACGATGCTTGCTAATTCGTCCAGGTCTTTCTTTGGGAGTAAGTAACTATGTTGAAGTCTCTTGCCTTGGCCTCTGTGCTGTCCCTGGGCAGCCTTGCGGCGCAGGCCACCCCCTTCGTGTTGGGCACCGGCACGCTGGGCGCAATCACGGTCAACAGCGGCAACGTCGCTGTCGTGCCGAGCCTGGTGAACGACACCTTCACGTTCTCGCTGGCGTCGGCTTCGAGCGTGCAGAGCAATGTGACGACGATCTTCGGCAGCCTGTCGCCGGCCTTCTACAGCATCGTCAGCACCGGCGCCGATCACGTCGTGGGCGGCACTGACGACACCGTCATCACCGGCTTTGCCTTCACGTCCACGTCGACCGGGCATTTCACGAACCTGAGCGCCGGCAACTATTACTTCAACGTGTTCGCGTTGGCTAACCAGGCGCCGTCGGCCTACGCGATTTCGGCTTCGGCCACCGCGATGCCGGTGCCGGAACCTGAAACCTACGCCATGCTGGCAGCAGGCCTGGGCGTCATGGGTTTTGTTGCTTCGCGCCGTCGTCGCGATCTGTAATTGATTTGATTTCTGGGTCACTTCCGCAGTGATCCGCCGAAGTTCCCCAAAGCCCTGGCCTCAAACGCCAGGGCTTTTTTCGTGGGGCGGCCGTGCCGTCAAGCGACTGCGCCGCGCGTGTTCACGTACAGCGCATACAGCGAATGCGTGCTCGCCATGAAGAGGCGGTTGCCCTTGGCGCCGCCAAAGCAGAGATTGGCGCAGCGCTCGGGCAGGTGGATATGGGCCAGCGGCTTGCCCATGGGGCCGTAGACGCGCACACCGTCCAGCACCGCCGCATCCGCATCCGCGCTGCCGTCACTGCCAAAGCCACACCAGAGATTGCCTTGCACATCGACGGCCATGCCGTCGAAGGCACCTGGGCACCCCGGGTCGATCAGCAGCCGCTTGTTGCTCAAGGACACGCCATCCACGTCATAGGCCCAGATCAACCGATGCGGCTGGGCGCGGCTTTCGATGACGTAGAGGGTCTTGCCGTCAGGACTGAAGGCCAGCCCATTCGGGCCCTTGAGATCGTCGATCTGCAGTGTCAGCTCGCCGGTCACGCCGTCGATGCGGTAGACGGCCGGCGTCAATTCGGATTCGGCCTTCTCGCCCTCGAAGTCGCTGGCGATGCCGAACAGCGGGTCGCTGAACCACAGGCTGYCGTCGCCCGGATGGCAGGTGATGTCGTTGGGCGAATTCAGCCGCTTGCCTTGATGGCGATCCGCCAGCACYGTGATGCGGCCGTCGTACTCGGTGCGCGTGATGCGCCGCGTCAGGTGTTCGCAGCTGACGAGGCGCCCCTGGCGGTCGCGCACGTGACCGTTGGCGTTGTTGCTGGGGTTGCGGAACTCGCTGATGGCGCCGGTGGTCTCGTCCCAGCGCAGGATGCGGTTGTTGGGGATGTCGGAGACGAGCAGGTAGCGCCCGTCGCCAAACCAGACCGGCCCCTCGGCCCAGGCCAGGCCGGTGGCCAGTTGCTCGACGCCCGCAGGGAAGAGGCGCAGCGGCAGGAAGGCGTCGTCCAGCACCTCGATGGCCGGGTCGGGCCGGCGGGCGTTGGGCGCGAAGGGGATCTTCATTGGTCTGCCTGCGCCTTCTCGAAGGGGCCGAGGATGACGAACTGGCCGCCCTGGCAGCGCACCTCGGGCCGGCTCGGGTCGACATAGGGCTGGGCCGCCTCGACCTCGGCGCGCCAGGGCTCGGAGCTGTCCTGGGGCTTGAAGCCGATGTGGTTGGACGCGCTGTTGTCCCACCAGGTCGAGCGGTTGTCGCTCATGCCGTAGATGATGCTGTGGCCGACGACCGGCGCGCTCAGTGCGGCGACGAGGAGGCGCTCCAGGTCGTCAAAGCTCAACCAGCTCGACAGCATGCGGCGGTCCGTCGGCACGGGCCAGCTGGAACCTATGCGCACCGACACCGTCTCCAGGCCGTGGCGGTCGAAATAGAACTGGGCCAGGTCCTCGCCAAAAGCCTTGGACAACCCGTAGTAGCTGTCCGGCCGCGGCGCGGCCCTTGGCGTCAACGTCTCGCCCTGGCTGTAGAAGCCGGTCACGTGGTTGGAGCTGGCGAAGATGATGCGCTTCACGCCGCGCTGGCGGGCCGACTCGTAGACGTTGTAGGCGCCGACGATATTGGCCGGCAGCACCACGTCGAAGGGTTTCTCGATGGACACGCCGCCGAAGTGCAGCACGGCGTCGACATCCTTCAGCAGTGACTGCATGGCAGCCAGATCTTCGAGCGGCGCCTGCACGACTTCCTCGCCCTCGCCGGCGGGGTCCATGGGTGCGAGGTCCGACAGCCGCAGCACGTCGCAGTAATGCTTCATGCGCGGCCGCAGCACGCGGCCGAGGTTGCCGGCGGCGCCGGTCAGCAGCAGGCGCTTGAAGCGCGGGGCGGAGAGAGGGTTCATTTCAGGGCGATGCGTGTGGATTGCGGGCAGAGCGCGGGCCTCTCCCAAGCCGGCCCGCTTTGGGCTTAGACGAGCGGCTCACTCATGCGCCGATGCGCAAGGGCGGGCGCAGCCGCGGCGCCGCGTCGGACTGGCGTCGGACCAGCGCGAAATCCATGAGCTCATGCTCGCAGGGCAGAGGCACTCCGGTGCGGCGCGCGCGGATGTGACGCACCAGCAGGTCCACCGCGGCACCGGCCATCTCCATGATGGGCTGGCGCACGGTGGTCAGTTCGGGCCAGATGGTCGTGGCCAGCGGCGCATCGTCGAAGCCGACGACCGTCAGGTCGCTGGGCACGTCCAGGCCCATGCGATGGGCGATGGCGACCGTGGCTGCGGCCATGTCGTCGTTGCTGGCGAAGATAGCCGTCGGCCGGCGCTCCTGCGAAAGCAGGAACTCGGCCGCGTCCAGGCCCGAGCGGTAGGTGAACATGCCCTGGGCGACGACCTCCTCCTCCTCGATGTTGAGGCCGGCGTCGGCCATCGCCGCATGGAAGCCGGCCAGGCGGCGGGCGCTGCTGCTCTGGTAGGGGTCGCCGATGATGAAGCCCATGCGGTGGTGGCCCAGGTTCAGCAGGTGCCGCGTCATCTCGTAGGCGGCCTGGTAGTCGTCGATGCCGACGGCGCAGACGGCTTCGGGCGGCACGCCGCTGGACACGACCACGGCCGGCGTGTCGGTCTCGGCCACGAGCTTCAGCAAGGGCTGGGAATCGCAGAAGGGCGGCGGCAGGATGAGGCCGTCGATGCCGTTGGCGATCATCTCGGCCACCGGCTTCTCCTCGCCCTCGCGCGCGGCCTCGCAACGCTGCACGACCAGCTGCACATGGCGCAGGCTGGCCTTGTTCAGCAGGCCGATGAGGAATTCATTGAGATAGCCGGCCGTCGGATCGATGTAGAGCATGCCGATGCGGATGGGCTCGGAGCCGGCCAGGTGGCGCGCGGCCTGGTTGGGCAGGTAATTCAGCTCGGCGACGGCGGCCTGCACCTTCTCACGCGTGCCCGGGCGCACGTTCTGCTCCCCGTTGATGACCCGCGACACCGTCATCGGCGACACCCCGGCCAGCGCGGCGACATCGGCGATGGTCGCGACCTTGGGGCTGCGCCCGGAGCGAGCGGTTGGCTTCAAAAGGGTCCCTCGGATGGTGGTGGGTTTGTTTGCGCAATCATATTTGGCTTGGGGACTCTCAGCCGCCGCGCCCCGGCGCGAAGTTGAAGCGCTGCGCTTTGTAGTCGTTCAGCGGGCGCTCGGGAGGGCGCACGCCAGCCGGCAGCGGCAACCCCGAGGCGGACTGGAAATAGGCGAGGCAGGCATCCCGCCACCAGCGAGCCTCGATCTCCTGCACTGCCAGGTAGGCGGTGACGTCGGCATGGCGGACGGGGTCGATGTCGGCTTGCAGCGTGGCCCAGCGCGCGCGCATGTCGACGACGCTCGCGACGCCACGGTCGTAGCGCGCTACCAATTCGGCCCACAGCGTGCGGCCAGACGCCAGCCGGTAATCCCAGGGCAGGTGGTGGAACCAGAGCAGCCACTCCTCGGGCGTCGTCTCCGGCCGTGCCAGGCGGGCGGCCCAGCCGGGCGCGTACTGGGCCGTCGCGTTGCTACCGCGCGGCGAGCGGTCGAAACCGATGCCGTCACGGCCAGCGCGGTGGAAGTAGACCGGGTTCCAGTCGGCCCGCTCCAGGTTGTCAACCCAGGGCGCCGGGCCATGGTGGTGGCCCGTGCCCATCAGATGGTGCAGGCCCAGAGGCGTCATGTAGTCGACCACCGCCTCGCGCGAAGCCGTCATGATTGAAACGATGCTGTCGACGGCCCCGGGCTTGGCCGTGAAGGTCTGCATGACCCATTCGCGGGCGACGTCGGACGCGCGTAGGTCAGCGTCCCAGGCCAGCCGGCCGAAGGCATACCAGTTGGCGCAGTCAAAGTGGGAGCCGCACCAGTTGCGATCGGTGCCGATGTTGGCCACTCCTGCCATCGCCGTCAGCTGCCCGGCAACCGTCACGCCTGACGGCCGCAAGGTGTCGGTGCGCAGCACCTCCTCGAACAGCGGGCCGAGATAGACCAGGTGCGTCGAGAAGCCGAGGTATTCCTTGGTGATCTGCAGCTCCAGCGCCAGCGGCGTCTTCGGCATGGCGCCGAACAGCGGATGGAAGGGCTCGCGCGGCTGGAAGTCGATGGCGCCGTTCTTGACCTGCACGATGACGTTGGGCGCAAAGCGGCCGTCCAGCGGCTGAAACTCCGCATAGCCCTGCTTCGCGCGGTCACCCGCGTCCGGCGCGTAGACGAAAGCCCGCCACATGACGATGCCGCCGTGCGGCGCCAATGCCTCGGCCAGCATGTTGGCGCCGTCGGCATGGTGGCGGCCATAGTCCTGCGGACCCGGCTGACCCTCGGAATTGGCCTTGACGAGAAAACCACCGAAGTCGGGGATGCGCCGGTAGATCTCGTCGGCCTTGGCCTGCCACCAGGCGCGCACGGCCGGGTCCAGCGGGTCTGCAGTCTTCAGCCCGCCCAGTTCGACGGGCGCCGAGAAGCGTGCCGACAGGTAGACGCGGATGCCATACGGCCTGAACACATCGGCCAGCGCCGCCGCCTTGGCGAGGAAGGGCGCGGTCAAGGAATCGGCCTTGGCATTGACGTTGTTCAGCACCGTGCCGTTGATGCCCAGCGACGCATTCGCGCGGGCGTAGTCGACGTAGCGCGCATCGCGGATGTCGGGCAGCTTCCACCAGTCCCAGATCGACGCCCCCGCATAGCCGCGCTCGACCGTGCGGTCCAGGTTGTCCCAGTGGTTGAGCAGGCGCAAGCCGACCTTGGGCGCGGACCGCAGGTCCAGCTTGCCCAGGTCGGTGCCCGTTTGCGCCGCGCGCAGCCAGGCGAAGCTGCCGTAGAGCAGGCCGATGTCGGCGTTGGCCGCGATCAAGGTCACGGCCCGGCCTTGGAGCTTCAGGCTGCGCAGCAGATAGCCCTCGCGGCCCAGCTCGGCCCAAGGCAAGTTCAGCCCGGCCGGCGCGCTGGCCGGCGTGACCAGCAGCAGAGCACCGTCCGCCAGCTGGGCCGACACGGCCGGCTCCCGCCCCGTCAGGCCCGCCACGCCGCGCTTCAATTCCGCAACGGCGGCCTGCAGCGTTGGTGACATCGGCTCGGCAGGGAGGATGCTGCGGGCCCGCGTCAGCACCTCGCTTTGAGTCACGGCTGGCAATGCGCGGTAGCGCTGCCACAGTTCGAAGCCATCCTCCACCGCACTCCATGCGGGTTGCAGCGCGGCCGCCAGCAGCAAGCCGGCCAGGCCTCGGGCCCATGTCTTCATCAGGTCTCCTGTATGGGCCGACCGGGGTCGCAACCCCGGAATCGCGGGAATGTTAGAGATTTCTCGCTTGCGCAATGCAAAATGGTAGCGCTACATTTGAGTCCATAGCAAGCGGTGTCGGAAGGACGCCGCTCAAGACGGAGACCGCATTGAATTCTCATCCCGCCCTACCGGCTCCCGCCACCTGCCCCGACGCCCTCGCGCTTCGGGGAGATGCGCCGAAAGCCGCGTGATGGTCGGGGCTGTCGCCACGCCGCCGGGCCGGCAGCGCTGGGCTATGCGCGCGCGGCCTTTTGTAGCGCCCACCGTCAACTACGTCCCCACCCTGCAGCGGCCCTTCGCGGCCGACGGGCTGTAAACCATCTAGGGCCCGCATGCAGTTCACCGCCGATCAGCACCTGCTCAAAGACCTCAACCGCATGGCCGTCGTGCGGCAGCTGAGCGCGTGGCCCGGGCAGTCGCGTGCGGCGCTGGCCGAGTCGCTGCAGCTGACCAAATCCACCGTCAGCGGGCTGGTGAAGGAGCTGATCCACGAGGGCTGGCTGCTGGAGCGCGAGGTCGTCGCGACCGGCGAGCTGGGCCGCCGGCCGACGCCCCTCTTCGTCGACCCCGGACGGCTGGTGCTGCTGGGCGCCGAGCTGGGCGTGGAGGGCGTGCAGGTCGTCGCCACCTCGCTGACCGGCGACGTGCTGGCCCGTGCGCGCGCGCCGCTGGACGCCGGACGGGACGCCCCTCTCGCGCTGATGCGCGCCGCCCGGCTGCTGACGCAGGTGTACGCGCGCCTGGACACGCCGGCTCAGCGGGTCATCGGCATCGGCATCGGGCTGCCCGGCGGCGTGGACGAGCAACGCGGCCATCTGCATTTCGCCCACAACCTCGGCTGGCGCGACCTGCCCGTCGGCCGGCTGCTGGTCGAGCATCTGCGCAACACGCCGCTGCAAGGCGTGCCGCTGTTCGTGCAGAACGACGCCGATGCTGCG
Source organism: Roseateles sp. P5_B10 (assembly GCF_056400485.1). NCBI lineage: Bacteria > Pseudomonadati > Pseudomonadota > Betaproteobacteria > Burkholderiales > Sphaerotilaceae > Roseateles > Roseateles sp. P5_B10. The sequence continues at coordinate 16,983 of NZ_JBFULE010000009.1, read as the reverse complement.
GCCCTGGGCGAGCTGGAGTTCGGCGCCGACGGTCGCGACCCGCTGATCTACCTGAGCCTGGGCCTGGGCGTGGGCGCCGGCATCGTCGTCGAGGACCGGCTGCTGACCGGCGCTCACGGCCTGGCTGGGGAGGTCGGCCACACGACGCTGGAGATCGACGGCCCGCGCTGCAGCTGCGGCCGCCGCGGCTGCGCCGAAGCCATGATCGGCTTTCGGACCATGCTGCCCGCCGGCGAAGAAGGCGGTGGCCTGGCCGGGATCCAGCGCCGGCTGAGCGCCAGGCAGCCCGACAGCATCGAAGCCGTCGCCCGCGCCGGCAGCTATCTGGGCATGCTGCTGGGTAATCTCTGCGCCGCCTACGACCCCGGCCGCATCGTGCTCGGCGGCCCCGCCGTCGAGATCGGCGCCCCCTTTCTCGAGCACGCCTTCCGCACGCTGGAAGCCTATGCCAGCGCCGCCGGCGTGGCGCCGCCCCTGGTCACCCTGTCGCGCTTCGGCGTCGATGCCGTCGCCGTCGGTGCCGCGGCCCTGGCCCGCTACCGTCTCACCCGCCCCCTGATCGCCGCCAGCCGCCTGGCTGCGGCCGCCTGACTCTCTCTGCACCGACACATGATCACCAACCCCATCCTGCCGGGCTTTCACGCCGACCCCTCGATCTGCCGCGTTCCAAGTGATGGCGGTGACGACTACTACATCGCCACCTCCACCTTCGAGTGGTGGCCCGGGGTGCGCATCCACCATTCGCGCGACCTGCAAAACTGGCGCCACCACAGCTACGCCGTCACGCGCAAGAGCCAGCTCGACCTGCTCGGCCACCCCGACTCGGCTGGCGTCTGGGCGCCCTGCCTGAGTTACTCGGGTGGCCAGTTCTGGCTCATCTACACCGACGTGCGCTCCACCTTCGGCGCATTCAAGGACACCCACAACTACCTGATCACCGCGCCCAGCATCGACGGCCCGTGGAGCGAGCCCATCTACCTGAACAGCTCCGGCTTCGACCCCAGCCTCTTCCATGACGACGATGGCCGCCAGTGGCTGCTGAACCAGCAATGGATCCACCAGCCCGGCAAGCACCACTTCAACGGCATCCTGCTGCAGGAGTACGACCACGAAGCCAGGCGCCTGATCGGCCCGGTGAAGAACATCTATGCCGGCACGCCGCTGGGCGTGGTCGAAGGGCCCCACCTCTACCGCCGCAACGGCTGGTACTACCTGCTGACGGCCGAGGGCGGCACCTTCTACGAGCATGCCGTCACGCTGGCGCGCTCACGCAACATCGACGGCCCCTACGAGACGCTGCCTGGCAACCCGCTGCTGACGGCCTGGCAGCAGCGCACCGACGGCCTGCAGCGCAGCGGCCACGCCAGCCTCGTGCAGACGGCCCATGGCGATTGGTACCTCGCCCACCTCTGTGGTCGCCCGCTGGAATGGAGTGGTCCCAACGCGGACAGGCAGAACGGCGAGTACGTCGGCCTGCACTGCCCGCTGGGCCGCGAGACCGGCATCCAGCGCATCCACTGGCGCGATGACGACTGGCCGGAGATCGAAGGCGGCGGCAATGCGCCGCACTTGCAGGTGGCCGGGCCGGGCCTTCCCGAGCATGTCTTCCCGGCCGAGCCGGCGCGCGACGATTTCGACGGCGTCACGCTCAACCACCACCTGAACTCGCTGCGCGTGCCCTTTGACGAAAGCTGGATCTCGCTGACCGAGCGCCCCGGCTGGCTGCGCCTGAAGGGCCGCGAATCGCTGATGAGCCTGTTCGACCAGAGCCTGGTCGCGCGCCGCCAGCAGCATTTCAACTGCCGCATCGAGACGCGCCTGGAATTCGCGCCCGAGCTGTTCCAGCAGATGGCCGGCCTGGTGGCCTACTACAACACAGGCAACCACGCTTATCTGCACGTCAGCCGCGATGTCGATTCCGGCCGGCGCGTGCTGCGCCTGACCGTCAACCGCGACTCGGCGCTGAGCGAGCCGGCCACGCCGGTCGTGCTGGCGGAGGGCCCGGTCGACCTGGCCGTCGAGTTCCGCCACGACCGCTACCAGTTCCAGTTCGCGCAAGCGGGCGGCGCCTGGCAGGACGTCGGCCCGGCGCTCGACACCGCCATGCTCAGCGACGAAGCCGTGACGCGCTTCGTCGACGGCTACGCRCGCAGCTTCGGCTTCACCGGCAACTTCATCGGCATTGCCTGTCAGGACCTGTCGGGCCAGCGCCTTGCCGCGGACTTCGACTACCTTTCTTACGAAGCACGGCCCTGAGACCGCGCCTCTCTTAAAACGACACGAGACACCCCATGGCCACCACCCACCAGCCCTTGTCCTTCATGGAGAAGGCCGGTTACAGCTGCGGCGACGCGGCTGCGAACCTGGTCTTCATGTCCATGATCCTGTTCCAGCTCAACTTCTACACCGACGTGTTCGGGTTGAGCGCGAGCACGGCGGCCGCCATCCTGCTGTRGCCGCGGCTGTGGGATGCCATCTTCGACCCCGTCATGGGCGTGCTGGCCGACCGCACCGAGACCCGCTGGGGCAAGTTCCGCCCCTGGGTGCTGTGGACCTCGGTGCCCTGGGCCGTCGTCATGGTGCTGGCCTACACGTCGCCGGACCCGGCCTGGGGCTGGAGCACCGGCATGGTGGTGGCCTACGCCGGCATCACCAACACGCTGCTGATGACGCTGTACTCGATGAACAACATGCCCTACTCGGCCCTGGGCGGCGTCATGACGGCGGACCTGAACGAGCGCACCAAGCTCAACTCCTACCGCTTCGTGTCGGTCAACGTCGCGCAGTTCGTCGTCGGCGGCTTCACGCTGCCGCTGGTGGCCAAGTTCGCGCAAGGCGCCGACCGCGCCCACGGCTGGCAGGTCACGATGACGATCTGGGCCGCGGCCTGCCTGCTGCTCTTCATGGTCACCTTCTTCACGACCAAGGAGCGCATCAAGCCCATCGCGCAGGCCAAGTCCTCGCCCAGGCAGGATTTCAGCGACCTGCTGAAGAACGGCCCGTGGATCGCGCTGGTGGCCTACACGCTCTTCCACTTTGCGCTGCTGGCGCTGCGCGGCGGCGCCCACTACAACTACTACCACCACTACGCCGACAAGGCCGCCATGTTCGACTTCGTTGCAGCCCTGGGCCTGACGACGCCCGACGCGGCAGGCACCGGCAGCCTGGCCGACAGCCTGGGCTACATCGTGCACGGCACGCGCGACCAACTGGCCAGCTCCAACGCGGCCGACGTGTTCAACAGCATCGTCAACATGGTGGGCACAGGCACCACCATCGTCGTCATCATGCTGTCGGTGGGCCTGTCCGCGCGCTTCGGCAAACGCACGGTCGCCATCACCTGCTTCGCGCTGTCGACGCTGACTGCCTCCGCCCTCTACCTGCTGCCGCCCACCGCTACCTGGGGCATGGTGGGCCTGGCCTTCCTGGGCTCCGTCGTCTATGCGCCGACCTGCGCCGTCATGTGGGCCATGTATGCCGACGCGGCGGACTACTCAGAGTGGCAGACCGGCCGGCGCTTCACCGGCATGGTCTTCGCCACCATCGGCTTCTCGCTGAAGGCAGGCCTGGCCATCGGTTCGGCGGCCCTGCTGTGGATCCTGGCCGGCTTCTTCGGCTACGACACCCAGCAGGCTGCGGCGCCCAAAGCCATTGAGGGCTACCGATTCATGTCCAGCATCTTTGTCGGCCTGCTGTTTGCGGCCTGCACAGTCTGCATGCTCGCCAACAAGCTGACCAAGCAGACCACGCTGACGATGGCCGACGAGCTGGCCCAGCGCCGCCAGAAGGCCGGCGCCGGCCCTGATGACGACGGCCCGGCCAATGCCGTGCCGGCCACCGCCTGACCTCTTTCACCACCCTTCCCTGATTCCGCAGTAAGGACCCGCCATGAGCACCGCCTATTCCGACCTCCCTACCGTCCAGTACGAAGGCCCGCAATCCACCAACCCGCTGGCTTACCACTGGTATGACGCCAAGCGCGTCGTGATGGGCAAGACGCTGGCCGAGCACCTGCGCCCGGCCGTCTGCTACTGGCACAACTTCTGCTGGAAGGGCGAGGACATCTTCGGCCTGGGCGCCACCGCCCACCAGCGCAACTGGTTCGCCGAGGCTGACGCCGTCACGGCCGCCAAGCTCAAGCTCGACGCCGCCTTCGACCTCTTCAGCAAGCTGGGCCTGCCTTACTGGTGCTTCCATGACCGCGACGTGGCCCCCGAAGGCGCGACGCTGGCCGAATCCAACCGCATCCTCGACGGCCTGCTCGAAGCCGCGGCCAAGAAGATGCAGGACCAGAAGATCGGCCTGCTCTGGGGCACGGCCAACCTGTTCTCCAACCCGCGTTTCATGAGCGGCGCAGCCACCAACCCCGACCCCGAGGTCTTCGCCTATGCCGCCGCGCAAGTGAAGCATGTGCTGGAGTGGACGAACCGCCTGGGCGGCCAGAACTACGTGCTGTGGGGTGGCCGCGAGGGCTACGAGACCCTGCTGAACACCGACCTCAAGCGCGAGCTGGCCCAGTACGGCCGCTTCCTCAGCGCCGTCGTCGAGCACAAGCACAAGATCGGCTTCAAGGGCGCCATCCTCATCGAGCCCAAGCCGCAGGAGCCGACCAAGCACCAATACGACTACGACAGCGCCACGGTCTACGGCTTCCTGAAGACCTATGGCCTGGAGAACGAGGTCAAGGTCAATCTGGAGGTGAACCACGCCACGCTGGCCGGTCACAGCTTCGAGCATGAAGTCGCCACTGCCTGCGCCCTGGGCATCTTCGGCTCCATCGACGCCAACCGCGGCGACGAGCAGCTGGGCTGGGACACCGACCAGTTCCCCAACAACCACGCGGCTCTGGTGCCGGCCATGCTGGAGATCATCCGCGCGGGCGGCTTCACGACCGGCGGCACCAACTTCGACGCCAAGGTGCGCCGCCAGTCCATCGACCCGACTGACCAGCTCGAAGGCCATATCGGCGGCATGGACACCATGGCCCGCGCCTTCCTGAGCGCGGCGGCGCTGTACGAGAGCGGTCAGCTGGAGAAGGCCGTGGGCGATCGCTATGCGGGCTGGAACGGCGAGCTGGGCCAGAAGATCCAGGCGGGCGCCAGCCTTGACGAGCTCGCTGCCGTAGTTCACGCGCAAGGCATCTCGCCGGTCGCTCGCTCAGGCCGCCAGGAGCGCCTGGAGAACGTCGTCAACGCTTTCGTTTAAGCATGTTTCTCGGCATCGACCTCGGCACCTCCGAGCTGAAACTGCTGCTGCTGGACGAGCAGCACCACATCGTCGCGACCACCGGCGTCGCGCTGACCGTGCAGCGTCCGCAGCCGCTGTGGAGCGAGCAGGACCCCGCTGCCTGGTGGGCCGCGCTCGATCAAGGCATGGCGCAACTCGGCCAGAGCCACGCATCCGCCCTCGCAAGGGTGCGCGGCATCGGCCTGTCGGGACAGATGCATGGGGCCGTCACGCTGGACGACGCCGACCGCGTGCTGCGGCCGGCCATCCTGTGGAACGACGGCCGCAGCGCCGCGCAATGCGCCGAGATGATGGCCGCCTGCCCCGAGCTGCCGGCCATCACCGGCAACCTGGCGATGCCGGGCTTCACGGCGCCGAAGCTCGCCTGGATGCGCCAGCACGAACCCGAGCTGTTCGCCCGCGTGGCCAAGGTGCTGCTGCCCAAGGACTGGTTGCGCCTTTGCTTGAGCGGCTCCTTTGTGAGCGAGATGAGTGACGCCGCCGGCACGCTGTGGCTGGACGTCGCTCGCCGCCGCTGGTCGCCCGAGGCGCTGGCGCTGACGGGGCTGAACGAGAGCCACATGCCGCGGCTGGTGGAAGGCAGCGACCCGAGCGCTGGCTTGAAGCACGAGTTGGCCGAACGCTGGGGCCTGCGCGCGGGCATCCCGATTGCGGGCGGTGGTGGCGACAACGCGGCCAGCGCCGTCGGCATGGGCGTCGTCAAGCCAGGCCAGGGCTTTCTGTCTCTCGGCACCTCGGGCGTCATCTTCCTGTGCAACGAGGCCTTCAGCCCCAACCCGGCGCGTGCAGTGCATGCTTTCTGCCATGCGCTGCCGAACACCTGGCACCAGATGAGCGTCATGCTCAGCGCGGCGAGTGCGCTGCGCTGGGTGACGCTGCTGCTCAAGGAATCGAGCGAGGCCGAACTGATCGCCAAGGTCGCCCAGCTCACACCGGCCCAGCGTGAACGCGCGCCCCTCTTCCTGCCGTACCTGAGCGGCGAACGCACACCGCACAACAACGCGAATGCGCAGGGCGTGTTCTTCGGCCTCGCGCATGAGCACGATGCCGCGGCCCTCGGCTACGCGGTGCTCGAAGGCGTGGGCTTTGGCCTGCTGGACGGCTGGCAGGCCTTGCAGGCCGGCGGCGGCAAGGCCGAGTCGCTGTGGCTGGTGGGCGGCGGCGCGCGCAGCGAGTGGTGGGCGAAGTTGCTCGCCTCGCTGCTGAACATCCGCCTCGTCAATGGCGTGGGTGCCGAAGCCGGCGGCGCGCTCGGTGCGGCGCGCCTGGCTTGGCTGGCCTGTGGCGGCAGCGTCGACGAGGTCTGCCGCACGCCCGAGATCGCCCGCGTGGCCGAGCCCGATGCCGCGCTGGCCGCCGAACTGCACCCGCGTTTTGAGCGCTTCCAGCGCCTGTATGGCGCGCTGCGGACCGAGTTCAGCTGAGCGTCACTGCCAGGCGGGCGGCTTCGCGCCATGCATCGCCGACACTGAAGCGCTCAGACAACTGATCTGCTCTCATCAGCACCAAGTCCTGCGCATGCGCCCCACCACCGCCTTCGCCGCCCTGCTCCTCGCCTTGCTCGCCGGATGCGGCGGCGGTGGGGGCGGTGCCGCCGAACAGCCCCCGGCCAGCACGCCGGCCCTGCTGACGCCCGAGCTGATCTGGCCCGAACCAGCCGCCATCACCTGGGGCACCACGCTCAGCGCCGCCCAGCTCAATGCCAAGGCCAGCGTGGCGGGCAGCTATGCCTACACGCCGGCCACCGGCAGCCGGCCCGAGGTGGGCAGCCAGACGCTTAGCCTGGTCTTCACGCCCCAGGACGCGACCCGCTACCGCAGCGTCACGCTCAGCCGCCCGCTGCGGGTCGACAAGGCCCGACCGGCGCTGCGCTGGGATGCACCCGGGGCCGTCGTCGTGCAGGGCGCCGCCGTGACGGCCGCTGCCCTGGGCACTGCACCCCGCGCCCTCTACGGCGTGCAAGGCACGGCCGACCCGGCCTCGTTCAGCCTGCTGGACGGCCGGCCGCTGAGCCAGGCCAGCGCCACACCGGGCAGCACTGTGCTGCGCGCCCGCTTCTTGCCGCAGGACACGGCCCACTACGAGCCCGGCTGGGTGCAGACCCTGCTGAGCGTCAAGCCCGCGGCAGCCACCGCGAGCGTTGACTTCGGCGCGGCGCGCCAGACCATCCAGGGCTTCGGCGGCTCGGCGGCCTGGTACTACACGCCCATGGCCGCCGCCCGCGCGGACGTGCTGTTCGGCACCCAGGGCGATGACGCCCTCGGCCTGAGCATCCTGCGCCTGCGCATCGCCCCCGCGGCCTGGGACGCCACCGCCCGGACCGCCGACACCGGCGCCTGGAGCGCCGAGATGGGCAATGCCGTCGCTGCCCAGGCGCGCGGAGCCCTGGTGTTCGCATCCGCCTGGACGCCGCCCGCCTCGATGAAGCTCGCCAATCCCGAGCGGCGCGACCCGCTGTGGAGCGGGCGGCTGGACCCGGCCGCCTACGCCGCCTATGCCGAGTACCTGAACGCCTACCTGCGCTACGCCACGAGCCGCGGCGTCAGCCTCTACGCGGTCTCGCCGCAGAACGAGCCCGACTGGGACCCGGCCGACTACGAGTCCTGCCTGTGGAATGCCGACGAGCTCAAGGCCTGGATCGCCAACCACGGCGCGGCGGCCGTGGCCGGCACGAAGACGCTGCTGATGGCGCCCGAGTCGCTGAACTTTTCCCCCGCCACCACCGAGGCTCTGCTGGCCGACCCCGCCGTGGCCGCGCGCATCGGCGTCCTCGGCGGCCATCTCTACGGCGGCGTGCCGCAGGCGGCCGAGGGCGCACAGGGCCRTCCCGTGTGGATGACCGAGCACTTCCTGGATTCGGTCAACAAGTCCGGCACGGCCACGGCCTGGGCCACCGGCATCGACGACGCCCTGGCCATCGCGCGCGAGGTGCACGAGGGCTTCACCCTCGGCCAGTACAACGCCTACGTGCACTGGTGGCTGGTGAACGCCAACGACGCCCAGCCCACCGGCCTCATCGACGCCGCCAACCGGCCCAACCACTTTGGCCTGGGGCTCAAGCACTACGCCTACTTCATCCGCCCCGGGCTGCAGCGCGTCGAGGCCACCGCCCAGCCGCTGCCGGGCGTGAGGCTGTCGGCCTACGCCTCGCCGGCCGGCGCCGCCAGCCCGCGCGCCGTACTGGTGCTGATCAACGACGGCAGCCAGCCGCAAACCCTGGACCTGGCCTTGGCCGGCCGCGCGGACAGCAGCTGGACGCCCTATGTCACGACCGCCACCGCCCGTTTCGAGCGGCAGGCGGCCTTGTCCGCCACGGCCGGGCGCCTGAGCCTGACGCTGCCGGCCAAAAGCCTCACCACCCTGGTCACCCCCTAAGAACGAGACACCCCGATGAAGAAGACTGTCCTGCTGCCTGCCCTGCTGGCCGTACTGGCCGCCACCGCTCAGGCCGAGGTGCGCCTGGCCCCCGTGTTCGGCGAGCACATGGTGCTGCAGCGCGAGCGCCCGCTGCGCCTGTGGGGCCAGGCCACGCCCGGCCAGACGCTGACCGTCGAGTTGGCCGGGCACCAGGCCCGCACGCAAGTCGCCGCCGACGGCCGTTGGCGTGTGCAGCTGCCTCCCCTGCCCGCCGGCGGCCCGCACCGCCTGCGCGTGCAGGGCGACCAGACGGTGGAGCTGCGCGACGTGCTGATCGGCGATGTCTGGCTGCTGTCCGGCCAGTCCAACATGGAGTGGCCGCTGGCGACCACCGACACCGGGCCGCAGGAGGTCGCGTCGCCGCAGAACCCGCAGCTGCGCCAGTTGCGCGTGCCGTTGCGCGCCAGCCTGCAGCCGCAAGCCGACATCGCGCCCGCCGCCTGGCAGGTGGCCCAGCCCGGCGCCGTGGGCGAGTTCAGCGCCGTCGGCTACCACTTTGCGCGCCAGATGCAGGCGGTGCAGGGCGTGCCCATCGGTCTCATCAACACCGCCTGGGGCGGCTCCCATCTCGAGACCTGGGTGCGCCGCGAAGCGGCCCTGCGCGACCCGGACCTGGCGCCGGCAGTCAAGGCCCTGCCGGCCGACGAGAAAGCCTTCGCCCGCGCGCGCCGTGAGCGCATCGAGGCCGCGGTCGCGGCCTGGCAGCCGGGCCTGCCCTGGCAGGGCGTGGATGCCAGCGGATGGTCGGCCGCCGCCGACATCGACACCGCCTGGCCGACGCTGCAGGCGCCGCAGGTCTGGGAATCGCAAGGCCTGCCCGACCTGGACGGCATCGTCTGGATGCGCCGGCGCATCGAGCTCAGCGCCACGCAGGCGGCCGGCGCCGCGCAGCTGCACCTCGCCAAGGTCGACGACTGCGACGAGGTCTGGGTCAACGGCCAGCGCGTTGGCGGCCAGTGCGGCTACGACCAGCCGCGCCGCTACGAGCTGGCGCCGGGCCTGTTGCGGGCCGGCGCCAACTGGATCGCCGTGCGCATCACCGACACCGGCGGCGGCGGAGGCTTCCACGGCGACGCGGCGGCCTTGCGGCTGGACACGGCGGCCGGCAGCCTGCCGCTGGCCGGCGCCTGGCGGGCGCGTGTCGAGCAGGCCAGCGCCAACACCGGGCCCACGGCCAACGACGCACCCACGCTGGCCCACAACGGCCTGATCGCACCGCTGCAGGGCCTGAGCGTGCGCGGCGTGCTCTGGTACCAGGGCGAGAGCAACACCGGCCGCGCAGCCGCCTACGCCGACGGCTTCAAGCGGTTGATCCAGGACTGGCGCGCCCAGTTCCAGGCCCCCGAGCTRCCCTTCCTCTACGTGCAGCTGGCCGCCTTCCTGCCGCTGGCAGACAACCGGCCCGGCCATGGCGGCTGGGCGGAACTGCGCGAGGCCCAGGCCGCCGCTTTGGCCCTGCCGCACACCGGCATGGCGGTCGCCATCGACATCGGCGACGCGGCCGACATCCATCCCCGCAACAAGCGCAGCGTCGGCCAACGCCTGGCCGCCCTGGCCATGCATGAGCTGGGCTTGCGCCCGTCACCCGCCACGGGGCCACGCCTGGCCGGCACCGAGGTGCACGGCAACGAGCTGCGGCTGCGTTTTGCGCAGACCGCCGGCGGCCTGCGCACGGCCCGGGCCGGCGAAGCCTTGCGCGGCTTCCTGCTGGCGGGCGCCGACCAGCGCTGGCAACCGGCCCAGGCGCGGCTGGAGGGCACCGACGTCATCGTGTTGAGCAGCCCGGCCGTGGCCGCACCGGTGGCGGCGCGCTACGCCTGGGTCGACAACCCCAGCGAGGCCAATCTGATCGGCGGCGACGGGCTGCCGATGGCGCCTTGGCGCAGCGACAGCTGGGCGCTGGAGACGCAAGGCCGGCGCTACCCCGACTGAGCAGCGGAGAGCCGTCGGCGCCTGATCGAGATCGCAAGCGCGATGCACACGAGCAGGAAGGCACCGTCCATCAGCAGCATCGTGCTCAGCTGCTCGCCCGCCGTCCATGGCCGTGGCGAGAGCGGTGCCAGCAGCGTCTTCACGGTCGGCGGATCTGTCAGCAGCAGGTCCCGCGTCCAGTTCACCGCGGCGTGCACGCCCGCCGCCGCGGGAACGCTGCACCAGCGCACGAACACCAGCCCGAACAACAGCGAGCCCACCGTGGTGCCCAGCAGCGCCACCTGCCAGGGCCAGCCGTTGACGACATGGAACACCGCGAACAGCAGCGCGGTGAAGAGCTGCGCCTGCCAATGGCCCCATCCGGCGATGAGCCGCTCGAAGCTGTAGCCGCGGAACACGAGCTCCTCGACGGCGTTGCCGGACAGCAGCCAGAGCAGCGACCACGCCGCCATGCCCGCGCTGAAGTGCGGGTTCCATGCCCAGGGGATGGGCAGCACGAGCCGCGTCACGAGCGCGATCATCACGATGAGCAGCGCCCCGCCCGCAAACCCGGCGCCTAGCTGCCCCAGCCGGCGCCACGACGCATCGAGGCCAAGTACCGCGAGAGAACGCCCCTCGTACCGCAGGAAGAGATGGCTCAGCGCAATGGCGGCCCCGACCAGCACGATCGGATGCCCGACGGCGATGAGGCTCGGCACCGCCCAAATCGGCGCGCAGATCAACAGGAACAGCAGCGCCCGGCGAATCGATGTTGAAGGCGCCAGCGGCGCAGGACTTCCAGGCGGGAACGGGAAGGTGGTCATTGAAGCCTGTCGAGGAGCGTGCGATACCCAGCGGTCCATTTGACCGCCTGCCAGGCACCGCCGTCGATGACGGCCTCAATGATGCGTGCGTGCCGCGGCGTTGCGCTTGCGGGTCTCGGCGCCCTTCTTGGCCGACGCCGATCGCTCGGCCGCCGTGCGGCTGGCCGCGGCCTTGCCACCCAGGCGGCCACCCTTGCGCGAGGGCTCGTGGTTCTCGGGCTGGCCGCGACCGGAGCCCGACTTCTTGCCGCCGCCGGTCTCCTTGTTCACCGTTGCCCAGGCGCGGGCCTCGGCTTCTTCCTTGGGCACGCCGCGGTGTTCATAGCCGCTTTCGATGTGCTCGGCCTGGCGTTTCTGCTTGTCGGTGTACGACGATTTGTCACCTCGGGGCATGGCGGTCTCCGGGAGTGGAAAGATCCCACCATGCGACGCTGAGGTTCGCAGTGTTGTAGGACGCTGTGCCAATTACATCCGCTGGCCATGCAGGCGCCATGGCTTCAGACAAAGCGCGTCGACAACCTCACCACCAACTCGGGTTCGGGCGCGACGGCCCTGGGCCGGCGATGCGCCAGCAGGTCCAGCATGGCCGCGGCGGCGCGGCGGCCCAGTTCGGCCGGCGACAGGTTGACTGTCGTGCGCGGCGGGCAGGCATGGGCCGCGGCCAGCACGTCGTCGAAGCCGACGACAGAGACGTCCTCGGGAATGCGCAGGCCGTGCCGGTACAGCGCCTGGGCGGCGCCGGTGGCCATCTGGTCGTTGGCGGCGAAGAGGGCCGAGAACTCGATGCCGCGGCGCAGCAGGTCTTCCGCGGCGCGCTCGCCGCTGGCTTCCTGGTAGTTGCCCCGCTGCACTAGCGCCCGGTCCAGCGCAATGCCGGCTTCCTCCAGCGCCGCCCGGTAGCCCTGCTCGCGCTCCAGCGCATCCGGGTGGGTCGGGTCGCCGGTGATGTGGGCGATGCGCCGGTGGCCGCGCTGCAGCAGATGCCGCGTGGCGGCGCGGGCGCCCTCGAAATCGTTGGAGTGCAGGCTGTGCAGGCCCGGTGCCCGCAGTTCCCGGCCCGTGGCCACGACCGGCAGCTCCAGGGCCAGCTCGGTCAGGAAGCGGTCGTCCAGCGTGCCGGTCAGCACGATGATGCCGTCCACGCGGCGCGCCTTCAGCGACTGCACGCAGCGCTCCTCCTCGCGCCGGTCCCAATGCCCGCTGGCGACGACGAGGCCATAGCCAGCCTTGGACAACGCCTCCTCGACGCCGCGCAGCGTCCAGGCATAGCAGGGGCTCTCGAAGTGCTGCACGACGATGCCGATGGTGCGGGAGCGCCCATCGGCCAGCGCCCGCGCGATCGTGTTGGGCACGAAGCCCAGCCGCGCGATGGCCGCGAGCACGGCGTCGCGCTTCTCGGGGCGCACATGCGGCGCGTTGTTGATCACGCGCGAGGCCGTCGTCGTCGACACGCCGGAGGCGTCGGCCACCATGCGCAAGGTGGCGGCATGGGAAGAGGGGGAGTGACTTTTCATCGAACCATCAGACAGAAATGACAGCGTTGTCAACTGGTGTGCAATCGTGCATCAACATCTGCAATTGAGCAAGCGCAGAGGTCGGGCCAGATCGCTTGTCGATTTCACGGGCCGTCGTTCGTCGTGGGGTGAGACGGCGGAATTCTTCTGCCGCACCCTGCCTCTGGAGACCCGACCATGCGATTCCTTTCGATGATCCGCGCCGACGAAACTACCGGCCAAGGCCCCACCGAGCAGTTGATGGCCGACATGGGCCAGCTGATCGACGAGCTGACCCGCTCGGGGCAGCTGGTCAGCACCGCCGGGCTGCGGCCCTCCTCGGAAGGCGTGCGCGTGCGCCTGCACCGCGACGGCCAGCTCTCGGTGGTGGACGGCCCCTTCACCGAGACCAAGGAGGTCATCGCCGGCTACGCCATCTTCGAGGCGCCCTCCCGTGCCGAGGCATTCGAGCTGACCCAGCGTTTCCTGCGCCTGCACGGCACCGGCTGGGACCTCGTGTGCGAACTGCGCCAGATCGACGGCCCCGGAGAGGGCTGCACCCATTCAGTTTCCTGAAGAAAGGACCGGCCATGCCCTCCTGGTCAACGTCCCTGCGCGAGCACTACCGCTGGATCATCGTCGCCGCGGGCGGCCTGCTCGGCTGCGTGGCGATCGGCGCGCTGTTTTCCCTGCCCGTGCTACTGCGGCCCATCGCGCTGGACACCGGATGGTCCACCACGGGCATCTCCACCGCCATGACGGTCGCCTTCGTCGCACTCGCGGTCGGCAGCATGTTCTGGGGTGCCCTGTCCGATCGCGTCGGCCCGCGCCTCGTGGTGGTGACGGGTGCCCTGTTCCTCACCGCCGGCCTCGTGCTGGCCAGCCTCGCCACCTCGCTCGTGGCTTTCCAGCTCTGCTTCGGCGCCATCGTCGGTGTCAGCGCCGCGGCGATCTTTGCGCCGCTGATGGCTTGCGTCACCGGCTGGTTCGACACGCGGCGCAGCTTGGCTGTGTCGTTGGTCTCGGCGGGTATGGGCATGGCGCCGCTGACCATGTCGCCGCTGGTGGCCTGGCTGGTGCAGGGCCACGACTGGCGCAGCACGCTGCAGATCGTCGCGGCGCTGGTGGCCGTCATCATGCTGCCGGCAGCGATGCTCGTGCGCCGGCCACCGGCGCTGACGGCGGCCGCCACTACACCGGGCCAGGCGCAGGAACCCGGCATGTCCGTCGGCCAAGCGGTGCGCTCGGCACCCTTCCTGATCCTGGTGCTCACCAGCTTCCTGACTTGCGCCACGCACTCGGGCCCGATCTTCCACACGGTGAGCTATGCCGTCACCTGCGGCATCCCGCTGATGGCCGCCGTGTCGATCTACAGCCTGGAGGGGCTGGCCGGCATGGGCGGCCGTCTCGTGTTCGGGCTGCTGGGCGACCGCTTCGGTGCCGCGCGCACGCTGGTGCTGGCCCTGCTGGCTCAGGCGGTGGTGGTGCTGGGCTATCTGTATGCGCGCGAGCTGAAGAGCTTCTACACGGTAGCCGCCCTGTTCGGCTTCACCTACGCCGGCGTGATGCCGCTGTTCGCCGTCATCGCACGCGAGAACTTCCCGCTGCGCATGATGGGCACGGTGATCGGCGGCACCRCCATGGCCRGCAGCMTYGGCATGGCGCTGGGGCCGGTGCTGGGCGGGCTGATCTACGACTCGTTCTCGAGCTACGCCTGGCTCTTCATCGGCGCATTCGCACTGGGCATGGGCGCCTTCCTGTCGGCGCTGATGTTCATGCGCCTGCCACGGCGGCCGTTTGCTGCGGCGGCGGCCTGAGCGCTGCGTTCAGCGCTCGAAGAAGAAACGCATCATTTCCGCGCTGGCATCAGGCCCACGAGCGTCCGCGTAGGAGCCCGACGGATCGCCGCCCGACCAGGCGTGGCCGGCACCCCGCACCAGCCATTGCTCGGTCACGACCTGGCCTTGCGCGTCCTTGTGCAGCCGCCGCCTGCAAAAACGCCCGCCGCGCTGGAGACCTTGCTGTTCATCCACGCTGACGGCGGTGCAGCCGTGGGTGGCCGCCACCTGGTCGGCATTGCTCGGATGGACCGTGGCATCGGCATCGCCGTGGAAGACGATCATGCGCACGCCGGATTTGGCCTTGTCCGACGGCGTGGGGCTGCTCCGGCCCTGCATCGCGGCCAGTGCGCCCGGCAAGTCGCGCGCCGCACCGGCAGCGAGCCCGGAGTGCACGCCTGCCGCGGCGAAGACGTCTGGGTGCGTGTCGGCCAGGATCGCCGCCATCGCGCCGCCGGCGGACAGGCCGGCCACAAAGATGTGTTTGGCGTCGACGCCGTGGCTGGCAGCGATGTGCTGAACCATCGCGGTCAACAAGGCGGGTTCGCCGCGGTTGCGGCCCTGGTGGTTGTGCTTGAACCAGTTCCAGCAGCCCTGCGCATTGGCCTGGCGCGCCTGTGCCGGGTAAAGCACCAGCGCGTTGTATTCGGCACCGAGCGCGTTCATGCGCGTGCCCTTGGCGAAGTCGTCGGGATTCTGCGTACAGCCATGCAGCATGAGGACCAACGCGCGCGGCTTGTCAGCCTGGGCCGGCGGGATGAACAGGCGGTAGTCGCGTACGCCAGCGCGATGGGTGTAGTGGCCGCTGACGAACTGCGAGTTCGCGCTGACTTCAGGAGCGGCCGCCGGCATCCCTTCTTCAATGACACGCGCTTCGACGTCAATGACGGCGTCATCCAGCGGTGGGGAGGGGCGAACCGGCGCTGCGCTGCGTTCCAGCGCCTCGGTGATGGCCGCCATCGCGGCCTGCAGGTCGCCGGCACGCGTGAGCGCGGTGGCGTTCTTCATCAATTGACCGAATTGCGGATGCATGGGGACTTTCAAGAGTCGAGCGGCCCGGCTTAAAGCAGCCGCCCGACCAGGGCCGTTTTGACGGCGGGACTGGCGTGGAGGGCGCCAAGCACGGTCAGCGACTCGATGGTGGCGAGCGCCAGTTCCGGCGTGACATCGGGCGCGATGACGGCGAGGCCCAGCACGCGGATCTGCAGCTTCTGCCCCGCCGCCTGGACCTCCGCCAGGTCTGCGGCACTGAACTGCTGGATGCCCAGCACGATGCTCTTGCGCGAGACCACCTGGCGCACCACATCTGCGTGCGTCGCGATCTGGTTGCGAATGGCCGTGCGGATCAGGTCGCTGCGGTTGGCATAGAAACCCTCCTGCACCAGCAGGTCGATCTGGCCCAGGTCGACGCAGCCGATGTTGAGGGTGAGCTTTTCGTCGACAGGCTTGGCCGCCTTGGGCGAGAGCAAAGGTGTGGAAGGCATGGCGCCATCATGCAACCATCCACTTGGATTCCACTAGCCTTATTTTGTAAGCGTTTCAAAGCGCCCGGCCGAGCCAAGTGCGGCAGGCCGCATCAGTCGCTGTCCTGCCCGGGCAGCAGCGCAGGCCAGGGCCAGCACTGCGATTGATCCGCGGGCTCCCAGGCATCCGCGGCCTGGTAGCCGATGACGCGCAGCAGCGAAGCCAGCGGGTTGGCGGCAGGGGCGAACCTGGGGTCCAGGGCCTTGTCGATGGTGTCCACCAGGCCTTGCAGATGGGCACGCTGGATGCGGTCCCCGCTGGTGGCCTTGGCACTGATCACACCCTTGAGATCGCGCAGCTCGGCCCTCACCACGGCTTGGCCGTCGTCCAGGCCCATCAGGCCGGCAATGCTGAGGCCGGTGAAATTGAGGCGCGCAGCGAGGGTGTCGACATAGTGGCGCTGCAGGCCGCGGCGCGGCGCGGCGATGGCAGCGCCGCTGGCGAGTTCGGTGAACACGCCGCGGCGCAGCTCGGACAACAGCTCGTCCAGGCGGTAGGCCTGGGCGCCGAACTGCGCCTCCTGGGCTGCCAGGCGCTGTGTGCGGGCAGGGTCCAGCATCATGCGCAGCAGGCTGCGCTGGGAGGTGCTGACCATGCCGGGTGGCTCGGACGCGCGCAGGCRCTGGGTCACGGCCGGGTCCAGCAGCCATGGCGGGGTGGCCAGCAGTTGGCCGGTCAGGAACTTCACCGCGCGAACCTGCTGGGCGCGAGGCACGGGCGTGGCAATGG
>NZ_JBFULE010000008.1:0-34843 GCF_056400485.1 Roseateles sp. P5_B10 | reverse complement strand
ACCGAACCATGATCCATGCCTTGCTCTCCTCCCGGGCCACCACGCAGCGCCTGGCCCTGGTCGTCCTGCTGGCCGCGTTGACGGGCTGTGCGTCCGTGAAAATGCCCGCCCCGGCGCCCAGCGCCGCCAACGCCGAAAAGCTGCGCGCCACCAAGCTCGTGCCCGCCCAGGTCGGCAGCTTCAAGCTCGCCGCCGGCAAACCGGCCGAGATGGACACCACACTGGGCGGCCTGCGTGGCTCGTCGCTCAGCCCGGCAGGCGGCAGCTTCGCGGGCCAGTTGCGCGATGAGATCGCCGCTGAGCTGACGGCCGCAGGCCTGCTGGACTCGAAGTCCAAGATCGTCATCGAAGGCCAGTTGACCGACAGCATGGTCGATGCCGGCATGAGCACCGGCAAGGGACGGCTGGCCGCCAAGATCCAGATCAAGCGCGAAGGCAAGACGGTGTTCGACAAGGAAGTGATTGCCGAGTCCACCTGGGAATCGTCCTTCGTTGGCGCGATCGCCCTGCCGGCAGCCATCAACCAATACGGCGCGCTCTACAAGACCCTGGTCGGCAAACTGTTCGACGACGCCGACTTCAAGCGCGCACTGGCCACCCAATAGGGTCGCTGCGCCCGTCCTTTGAACCCGGCCCCAGGCCGGGTTTTTTGTTGCCCGACGCGGTACGCCGCCGTGAAATCCGGCACCCGAAACCGTTGCCATGCATTGCRTGCATGGGCGCATACGGACTTGGCTAGACAAGCGCTACCGAGGGAGCGGAGCTTCGCGCTACCGTTCGGCCCACTCAAAGTTACGGAGCGTTTCATGCCCAACCTGTCCTTTGTTTCGCCGACGCGAAACAGCCCGTGGGGAACCTATCTGTCGCAGATCGATGCGGTCGAGCCCTACCTCGGCGGCCTGGCCCGCTGGGTCGAGACGCTGCGCCGCCCCAAGCGCGCGCTGATCGTCGACATCCCCATCGAGCTGGACAACGGCAGCATCGCCCATTTCGAGGGCTACCGCGTGCAGCACAGCCTGACGCGCGGCCCGGGCAAGGGTGGCGTGCGCTACCACCCGGACGTGACGCTGGAAGAAGTGATGGCCCTGTCGGCCTGGATGACGATCAAGAACGCCGCGGTGAACCTGCCCTACGGCGGCGCCAAGGGCGGCATCCGCGTCGACCCCAAGCTGCTGAGCCTCAAGGAGCTGGAGAAGATGACCCGCCGCTACACCAGCGAGATCGGCATCATCATCGGCCCGCAGCAGGACATCCCGGCGCCGGACGTCAACACCAACGGCCAGATCATGGCCTGGATGATGGACACCTATTCGATGAACACCGGCGCCACGGCGACCGGCGTCGTCACCGGCAAGCCCATCGAGCTGGGTGGTTCCCTCGGCCGCGTGGCCGCCACCGGCCGCGGCGTCTTCGTCGTCGGCCGCGAAGCGATGCGCCGCCTGGGCCAGCCGCTGGAAGGCGCGCGCATCGCGGTGCAGGGCTTCGGCAACGTCGGCTCCATCGCCGCCAAGCTGTTCGCCGCCAATGGCGCCAAGGTCGTCTGCGTGCAGGACCACACCGGCACCATCCTGAACGAGAACGGCTTTGACATGCAGAGCCTGCTCGACCACGTGGCCGCCTACAAGGGTGTGGCGGGCTTTGCCGGTGCCGACAAGATCAGCGACGAGAACTTCTGGGACGTGGCCAGCGATGTGCTGATCCCGGCCGCTCTGGAAGGCCAGATCACGGCCGAGCGCGCCAAGCGCATCAAGACCCGCCTGGTGCTGGAAGGCGCCAACGGCCCGACCACGCCGGACGGCGAGGCCGTGCTGGCCGACCGCGGCATCGTCGTCGTGCCCGACGTGATCGCCAACGCCGGCGGCGTGACCGTGTCCTACTTCGAGTGGGTGCAGGACTTCTCGTCCTTCTTCTGGACCGAGGACGAGATCAATGTCCGCCTGGACAAGATCATGATCGGCGCGTTCAAACACATCTGGGAAACCAGCGAGCTGCACAAGATCACGCTGCGCACCGCCGCCTTCACGGTGGCCTGCACGCGGGTGCTGCAGGCGCGCGAGGAGCGCGGCCTGTACCCGTAATCCGCGCTGGGCCCCGCCCATGCACCGCCGCCAGCCGCCGCAAGGCCTGGCGGCTACTCGGTTTCAAGGTAGGTAAGTAGGCACAATTCGGTCAGCCCGCATGGACAGCCCCCTAGAAGTTGGCAAAGTCATGCGCCCTGCCCATGACTCACGAACTGCCTGAATCCCCCCGCGCCGGCCTCGATCGCCGGCAATTGCTGCGCGGCGCGCTGGCGTCGGCGCTRCCGGCGCTGAGCCTGCCCGCGGCGGCCGCATCCGGCCCGCTGATCGTCGGCGGCCTGCCGGTCACCTGCAACTTGACGCTGCCGGTGGCCTGCTCGGCACGCCTGGCGTCCAACAAGGCCTCCGGCAGCTCGGCCTTCCAGTTCGAGTACAGCAAGTACAACGGCTGGCCGGAGATCAAAGAGTCGCTGATGACCGGCGGCATCCAGGCGGCCTACATGCTGGCGCCGCTGGTCATGGACCTCGCCGACAAGAAGATCCCCGTCAAGATCGTCTCGCTGGGCCACCGTTCGGGCGCCGTCATCATGGTGCGCACCGACTCGCCCTACAAGAAGTTCAAGGACTTGGGCGGAAAGCGCATCGCCATCCCCAGCCGCTTCGCGGTGGACTTTCTGTTCCTGCGCAAGATGCTGGCCCAGGAGGGCATGACGCCCAAGGACATCCAGATCGTCGAGATGCCGCCGCCCGACATGCCGGCCGCCCTCTTCGCCAAGGCCGTGGACGCCTATTGCACCGGCGAGCCCTTCGGCGCCTCGGCCCAGCGCGCCGGCTATGCCAGGCCGCTGCGCATGACGCGCGACGAATGGCGCAACTACATCTGCTGTGTGCTGACGGTGCGCGAGGAGCTCATCAAGGAGAACCGGCCGCTGGTGCAGGACCTGGTGAACCACGTGCAGGGTGCCGGCAACTGGCTGGACCTGCAGGCCGCCAACCGCGAGAAGGCCATCCAGATCGCCGCCGGCCGCAAGTTCTTCAACCAGGACCCCAACATCCTGCGCTTCGTGATGGAGAACCCGACGGACCGCGTCACCTATGGCGACCTGCGCATGATCCGCGCCGAATTCGACGACCTGATGCAGCTGTCCATCGAGGCCGGCACGCTCAAGGCCCCGGTGGCCTACGAGAAATACGTGGACGACAGTTTCGTCAAGGCGGCCAAGGCCGCGCCCATCCCGATATGAAACGCCGCGCCCTGTTGTGGGCCGCGCTGCCTTTGACGGCGCAGGCTGCGCCGACGCTGAAGGCCGGCGTCTTCGAGCCCGCCCAGGCAGCGCCCGAATTCGCTCTCCAGGGCAGCGACGGTGCCGCCCTCAATCTCGCCCGCTTCAAGGGCAGGCTGGTGCTGTTGGTGTTCGGCTTCACCCACTGCCCCGAGGTCTGCCCGACGACGCTGGCCACGCTCGCCCAGGCGCGCAAGCAGCTGGGCACCGACGCGGCGGACGTGCAGGTCGTCTACGTAACGGTGGACCCCGAGCGCGATGACATCCCGCGCATCCGCCAATACCTGACCGCGTTTGACCCGACCTTCATCGGCGGCACCGAGGCACCGGACAAGCTGGCCGCGATGCGCAAGCGCTATGGCGTCGTCGCCGAGAAGATCGCGCCCCAGCAAGGCAACGCCTACGGCATGAACCACTCCACGTCGGTCTGGCTGATCGACCGCACCGGCAAGCTGCGGGCCATGATGCCTTATGGCCATGAGGCCAAGGACTTCGTGCACGACCTCAAGCTGTTCTTGGCTTCGAAGTGAGAAAGCGTTGGGTCTGGCTCCTGCCGGTCACGTTGCCGCTGGCCCTGGTGGCCTGGGCGGCGCTGGCGCCCATCGAACTGCCCACGCGCGACGAGCTGTTCGAGATCCCGCAAGGCACCTATGCCCGCCGCATGGCCGGTGACAAGGTCGAGATCCTGCCCGATCGCATCGACCTGACGCTGGGCCTGAACGACGTGCTGCTGCTGCGCAACCGCGACGAGGTGCCGCAGCAGTTCGGCCCCGTGCTCATCATGCCGGGGCAGAGTTTTCGCCTGCCCTTCGAGGTCGCATCGACCTATAGCTTCGCGTGCAGCGCACATGCCAGCGGCCAGATGGCCGTCGTCGTCGCGCCAACGCCAGCGCGCGGCTGGCCAGCATTGCAATGGCGCTGGCAACGCCTCATGAAGAACCACTGGAAGGAGGGGCGGTGAACCTGCGCCTGAATCGAATCCTGCCGCCGCTGGCGGTCATTGCCCTGGTCATCGCGGCCTGGTGGGGCATCGTCGTCTACACCGAGAGCCCCATCTTCCCGACGCCCTGGGCCGTCGTCACCGGCACGCTGGAGCTGGCCCAGGACGGCACGCTGTGGGAGCACATCACGGCGTCGCTGATGCGCGTGGGCATCGGCTTCGGCCTGGCCATGCTGATCGGCATCCCGCTGGGCCTGTGGATGGGCTGGGTGGCCGGCGCCTACCGCACCTTCAACCCGATCTTCCAGATGCTGCGGCCGATCTCGCCGATCGCCTGGATCCCGCTGGCCATCCTGTGGTTCGGCGTCGGCGACACCTCGCCCATCTTCCTGATCTTCATCTCCTCCGTGTTCCCGCTGATCGTTCAGACGACCTCGGGCGTGCACACCATCGATCGGCGCTACCTGCGCGCGGCCACCAACTTCGGCGTGTCGCGCGCGGTGATGTTCCGCCGCGTCGTCATCCCGGCCGTGCTGCCGGAAATCATCATCGGCATGCGCATCGGCATCGGCGTGGCGTGGCTGGTCGTCGTGGCGGCCGAGATGATCGCGCTGCGCTCGGGCCTGGGCTATCTCATCATGGATTCGCGCAATGCCGGCAACCGCTACGACCTCGTCATCGCCAGCATGATCCTCATCGGCGTCATCGGCCTGCTGCTGGACGGCGTGACCCGCCTGCTCGAAAAACTCAAGACCGTGCGGTGGCGCTATGTCAGATAACAAGATGCCCAAGATCGCCGTCAGCGGCTTGACCAAGAGCTTCAAGTCCGCCAAGGGCGCCCAGCTGCCCGTCATCCAGGGTGTGGATTTCGATGTCGCCGAAGGCGAGTTCGTCGCCATCGTCGGCCCTTCCGGCTGCGGCAAGTCGACGTTGATGAACATCCTCGCGGGCTTCGAAAAGACCGACGGCGGCTCGCTGCTGATCGACGGCCAGCCCCATCCCGGCCCCAGCCCCCAGGGCATCGTCATCTCGCAATACGGCTCGGTCTTCCCGTGGCTGACGGTGCAGCAGAACCTGATGTTCGGCCTGACCGGCCAGGAGCATGGCGTCGATGCCGAGCGCGTCAAGCTGGCCGACCACTACGCCGCCATGGTCGGGCTCAAGGGCTTCGAAGGCGCCTACCCGCACGAGCTGTCGGGCGGCATGCTCAAGCGCGTGGAGCTGGCGCGGGCCTTCATCGTCAAGCCCGAGATCCTGTACCTGGACGAGCCCTTCTCGGCGCTGGACGCGCTGATGAACCTGCGCATGCGCAACGAGCTGCTGCGCATCCTGGCCGAAGAAAAGCACACGGTGCTGCTCATCACCCACGATGTCGACGAGGCCCTCTACATGGCCGACCGCATCCTCGTGCTGTCGCCCCGGCCCACGCGCATCCAGGCCCGCTTCGAGCTGGACATGCCGCATCCGAGGCGGTTGATCAGCCCGGAAATGGATGCGCTGCGCGAGGCGATCCTGAAGGAACTCGGCCTGGAAATGCCCGCTTAGAAAAATGAAGCCCCTCGGCCAAGGAGTACCTTGGCCGGTCCCCCGAGGGGACGGCGATGCTCGCGGTATCGAACCGCAAGCACATCGCCAGCGCGGACCGGCTAGGGAGCGGCCCGGCGCTCGACCCGCAAAGAATTCACACGGCCGCGGCGGGCTTCAGAACCGCACCAGTGCTGTCCAGCACGCGCAGCGTCACGGGAATGGCCGGCGCCACGCTCTGCGTGACGGTGCAGAAGTCCTCGAAGGTGTCCAGCACACGCTGAATGTGGCCGAGCTGGTCGGCTGGCTTGCCCAGGTGCAGGTCCACCGCCAGGCCCTGCACGCGGTTGCGTCCGCGCTCGTTCCTGCCGACGGTCGCCTTGACCTCGGTGCGCAGCGGCGAGGGGTCGTCCTTGTACTTCTGGCAGGCAAACCACAGCGACGCGGAGAGGCAATTGCCGATGGCCGAAGCCAGCAGTTCGACCGGGTCGGGCCCCAGCCCGGTGCCGAAGGGCACGGGCTCGTCCGATAGCAGCACCGGCAGCTCCGGCGCGTAATGGTGTTCGAACTGGTAGCCCTGACGCTGGATCAGGGTGACGCTGGGGTTGTCCATAAAGCCTCCTGGGTTGGAAGCGATTCTCAACGCAGGTCGTCGGTCTCGAAGTAGATCTCGGTCAGCCCCTTGGCCTTGAAGGCACGTTGGACAGTGGCGCCAGGCCTGGCGACGCCCTGCAGCGGCACATCGACCTCGCCGCGGACCTGGGGTGCCTTCAGGCGCACGATGTGGTCGAAGTCCGGGCGGCGGTCGATGGTCTTGACCGCGAACCACTCGCTGCCCTTGCCGATCAGCCGATAGCGCCCGGTCGATGCCTCGCGTTGAGCGGGGCTCAGCCGCCGAAACAGCATCACCTCATCGACGACGACGCGCTGCTCGGCCGACTGTGGCTTGCCGCCACGCTCGAAGTGGCCCGCGAAGAAGCGCGCCTTGAATTCGCGCAGCGGCTTGGCGTGGCCTGGTGTGAAGCGCAGCAGGTCAAAGGCCTCGGGGTCGAAGGTCCACAGGCTGGGCTGGCGGGCCAGCGTCTCGCGCAGCGACTTGTCGGCCGCCGCATCGGCGAGGTGAAAGCGCAGCAGCACCTGGCTGTCATGCGGCGTGTGGAACATCGGCAGGTGCGAGGCATACAGGCCCTCGCGGCCGCCGAACACGGCCATGCCATGGCCGCCGAACGCGGACTCAGCAGTCTCTTCGGCCCAGGCCAGAGCCGGCAGCAGTGCGGCGAATGCAAAGGTACGGCGCTTCATGCGGCGCATCTTCGCCCTCAATGGCCGCATATGAAGCAAAACCCGATCAACGGTCGATGCCGGTCCGGATGGGCATCGCAGAGCTCAGCGTTGTGAGCCCGCGCTTACATTGCCGCCTGCCTGCACCGTCCGTGGCAGCCTTGCCGCTTCGCGTTCCGTCTGCCCGGCTGATGGGCACGCTGAATGCCGCACCTTCCCCTGAATGTCCCTGTCATCGGATCCCGGCCCGGCGGCGTTGCGCGCGGGCCCCGGCGCCCGCCCGGCAACAAAGCGCCCTTTCGCGGACGGAATAATCGACCCATGCATCGCCTCTGCTCCCTGACCTTGTCCGCCTTCCTGCTCCTCACGCTGCTGGCTGGCTGCGGCGGCCTGCCCTCCAGGTCGACGAAAGCCGAGAAATCGGTCTACCAGGGTGAGAGCTTTGCTGCCGAGGAGACTTTCTCGCGGCTGTTCGACGCCAATGTCGACGACACCTGCGAGGCCGCCCGGCGCGCCCTGCTCAGCCAGGGCTATGTGATCAGCAAGGCGGAAAGCGGCGTCGTGCGCGGTGCCAAGCACTTCCAGCCCGCGGGCGAGGTGCATGTGGAGATCGCATTCAACGTTGTCTGCGTCGGCGATGGCCCCAAGCAGCAGATCGCGACGGCCTATGTCAGCGCCCAGCAGGACCGCTACGCGCTGAAGAAAAGCAACCAGGCCGCCAGCCTCGGCGTCAGCGCGCTGGGCTCGATCTCGGTGCCGCTGTCATCGAGCGATGACTCCCTCGTCAAGGTGGCCTCCGAGACCATTCCCGCGGGCGAGTTCTACGACCGCTTCTTCACGCTGATGCAGCGCATGGTGCGCGAGAACACGGCACAGCGCTGACCCTGGGCCCGTGAAGCTTGCGCCGCGCTGATTGCGGACGAATCGGCATTGCGTCACACCCACGCCGGCCAGGGCCCGCCTAGGATGGGCTCGCCATGGCCGAGCCACTGCCCCCTTTTGCACTGCCTGCCCGGTGGCCGCTGGCGGGGTTCAAGCGGCTGATCCACGCCGCCTGGGAGGTGCCGGGCGATCCGGCAGAGGCGGCCAAGCTGCGGGACGACCAGTGGCGCGCCGTCGTCGGCCAGTTGCCTGCCTCGGTCGTGGCCACGGCCATCRCCATCGCGCTGCTGCTGGTGGCACTGAAAGGGCGCATCGACCTGCTGCCCGTCGCGCCCACGCTGATGGCACTGGTGGCGCTCAACGGCTTCAACTTCGCGCTGTGGCGGCATGAACGCCACCGCCGCCCACCCGACGCGCCGCCGCGCGGCATCCGTGCCGGGCTGCTGCTGGCGCTGGACCTTTTTGCCGGCGGCGTGCTGGACGCGGTGCTGCTGCTGCAGGTTGCCCAGCAGGCCGAGCCCGGCCTGCACGCGCCGCTGGTGGCCACCGCGGCCGGCGCCATTGCCGCCGCAGCCTGGATGTTCGCGCTGCTGCCCGCCGTGGCCATCGGCTGGGTGCTGGGCGCCTGCGGCACGCTGGCCGTGGGCATCGCGCTGCTGCCGCTTCCCTGGATGGACGGGCTGCTGCCGTTGCTGCCGTTGTACGCCATCGCGCTGTGCATGGCAGCACTGCTGAATGCCCGCCTCTTCCTGCTGGGCCGCCACGCCCAGCACGAGGCCGCACGGGACCGGCTCACGGTGTCGCTGCTGCTGCGCGACTTCGAACATCACGCCAGCGACTGGCTGTGGGAATTGGGCCGCGACGGCCGGCTGCGCCATGTCTCGCAGCGCATGGCCGAAAGCCTGGGCCAGCGGGCGCAGGACCTGATCGGCGAGCCGCTGCTGGCCGTACTGGCCCACCAGCTGCCCGCCAACAACGCCGACGCCCAGCAGCGCCTGGACCGACTGGGCGACGCGCTGCTGGCGACCGAACCGCTGAGCGATCACGCCCTGCATCTGCGGGTTGGCGGCGAGGATGTCTGGTGGACGCTCAGCGGGCGGCGCCTGGAAGGCGACGGCGGCTGGCGCGGCGTGGGCAGCGATATCAGCGAGGTGCGCGAGCGCGAACGCGAGCTGCTGCGCCTGACCGACCAGGACACCGTCACCGGCCTGGCCAACCGCCATCAGTTCCACCGCCGCCTGGCCCTTTATCTCGGCGGCGGCGGGCCCATCTCGCCGTGCACCGTGCTGCTGCTGGACCTGGACTGCTTCAAGCAGGTCAACGACAGCCTGGGCCATGCCGCCGGCGACCACCTGCTGGCCGCCGTGGGCGAGCGGCTGCACGACAGCCTGGCAGCGCGGCGCGGCAACGGCGACCTGGTCGCGCGGCTGGGCGCCGACGAATTCGCCGTGCTGCTGCGCGGCGAGCTCAGCCCCGAAGCCATGCAGCGCCTGGGCAAGCAATTGCGCTCGGCCCTGCGCGTGCCGGTTTCCATCGACGGCAACGAGATCGACGTGCGCGTCAGCATCGGCGCGGCCTGCGCGCCACGCCATGCCCAGGCGGCCGACCCGCTGCTGCGCGCTGCCGACCTGGCCCTGTTCGCCGCCAAGGCCGCCGGGCGCGACCGCCTCGTGCTCTACGAGCCGGCCCTGCAGCAGGCCGCCCAGGACCGCCTCGCCCTGCTGGCCGACCTGCGGCTGGCGCTGGACGCGGATCAACTGGAGATGCACTACCAGCCACAGATCGAGCTGGCCACGGGCAAGCTGCGGGGCTTCGAGGCGCTGATGCGCTGGCGCCATCCCGTGCGCGGCCTGGTGCCACCGGCCGTCTTTATCCCGTTGGCCGAAGACAGCGGCCTCATCATCACCATCGGCGCCTGGGCCCTGCTCATCGCCTGCCGCGACGCAGCGCGCTGGCCGGGCGAGCTGCGCGTCGCCGTCAACGTGTCGGCCCTGCAGTTCGAGCGCAGCCCCATCGAGCTGCATGTGCTGGAGGCGTTGGAGCGCACCGGCCTGCCTGCCGACCGCCTGGAGATCGAACTGACCGAATCGGCCCTGCTGAAGGACAGCCAACACGCCATCGACCTGCTGACGCGGCTGCGCGCCCTGGGTGTGCGCACTGCGCTGGACGACTTCGGCACCRGCTTCTCGTCGCTGGCCTATCTGYGCCGCCTGCCGCTGGACCAGCTCAAGATCGACCGCGCCTTCATCGCCGATCTCGACCACCCGCAGGCCGGCGCGACGGCACGCGCCATCGTCGCGGCCATCCACGACCTCGCCCAGGCCCTGGGCCTGCACACGGTGGCCGAAGGCATCGAGACTGCCGAGCAGCACCRGGTGCTGACCGAGCTGGGCTGCAGCCTGGGCCAGGGCTTTCTGTTCGCCCAGGCCCTGCCGCGCGATGCCACCCAGGCCTTCGTCGAGCTGGCCCACCGCCAGGGCCTGGGCGCCGCGCGCGAGGCCCACCTCGACTCCGTCAATCCCCCGCTGACGGTCTGGCCGTCGACACGGCTGCAGCTGCGCAGCCTGCTGCAGCTGCCTGACACGCGCTTCAGCGGCGGCGAATTCTGAGCGGCCAAGTCGGCGGCCTGACGGCTTTCAGGGGTCCGTACCGTCGCGCGGCCGTCCTCAGGCGAAGGCGAACCTCCCCCGGATCTGCGGGGTCTGCCACTCGTTTGCAGGACAAGCCCGGTTGAAAGCGGGTGAAGCGCCGCCCAAGCTCTTCACACCGGAGGGATTCCGGGCAAGGAGACAAGCATGAGAACCCTGTCCACCCTGATGAGCCGCGCGGCCGTGGCCGGCATGGCTTTGCTGCCCGCCCTGGCTCAGGCCCAGGCCAATTGCGGCCAGCCGGGCACGCCGCCGTGCCCGACGCCGGAGCCCGGCAGCTGGCCCCTGGTGGCGCTGGCCCTGGGCGTACTGGTCGCCGTCAAGTTCATTCGGCGCAAGTAACCCCGCCCGCCGGGCTCGCCAGAGACCGGCCCATGCCTAGGCTGCGCGCGTGTTGACGGCCAGCTGGGCGGCAAAGGCCCGCTGGTAGGCAGGGCGGGCTTCGCCGCGGGCGACGTAGGCAGCCAGGCTGGGGAACTCGTTCAGCAGGCCGGACGGCCTGACGCGCAGCAGCACCGACACCATCAGCAGGTCACCCGCGCTGAAATCGCCGTCCAGCCATTGGGCATCACCCAGGCGGGCGGCCAGTTGGGTCAGCCGCGCCCGCACCCGGTTCTCGACCAGAGGCTGGCGCTCGTCCTTCCAGGGTTTCTCGCCTTCCGCGAACTTGACGATGACGAGTTCGAGGATGGGCGGCTCGACCGAGTTGAGCGCGGCGAACATCCACGTGATGGCCCGCGCCCTGGCGTTGGCATTGGCGGGGAACAGGCCCGGCCGGCGCTCGGCGATGTGCAGCACGATGGACCCGGTCTCGAACAGCGTGAGGTCGCCTTCCTCGTAGGTGGGGATCTGGCCGAAGGGATGCAGCGCCAGGTGAGCGGCCTCCTTCATCGCCGGCATGGGCACCAGGCGAACCTCGTAGGGCAGGCCGGTTTCCTCGAGGGCCCAGCGCACGCGCGTGTCGCGCGCCAGCCCCTTGCCGCCATCGGGCGAACGGTCAAAGGCGGTGATGGTGATGGTCATGGTGGCAATCCTTCCGGTTCAGTTGGCCAGTCGCCTGGCCCGTTCCGTCAGCAGCTCGCGCTGCACCTCGTTGTCCGTCAACTCCGCGGCCCGCAGATAGGCCTCGCGCGCCTCGCCGACGCGGCCCAGGCGCTCCAGCACGTCGGCCTGGGCGCCGGCCAGGAAGGGGTAGCGCTTGAGCTGCGGCTCAGCGGCCAGTTGCTCGAGCAGCGGCCAGGCGGCGGCCGGCCCGTCGGCGAAGCTGACGGCTACAGCGCGATTCAGCGCGATCACGGGCGAGGGGTTGAGCGCGAGCAGGCGGTCGTAGCCGCCGACGATGGCGTGCCAGTCGGTGTCCTCGGCGCGCGCCGCGCGCGCATGGCAAGCCGCAATTGCTGCCTGCAAGGTGTAAGGCCCTGGCTCGCCCAGGCTCAGCGCGCGTTCCAGCGCCGCCAGGCCGCGGCGGATCAGCAGCGGGTCCCAGCGGCGGCGGTCCTGGTCGGGCAGCAGCACGGGGCGGCCTTGCGCGTCCAGCCGCGCGGGCAGGCGCGAGGCCTGGATCTCCAGCAGGGCGGCCAGGCCATGCACTTCGGCGTCTTGAGGCAGCAGGTGCTGCAGCTGGCGCACCAGGCGCAGGGCTTCGTCGCACAGCGCCGGCCGCAGCAGGCTGGCGCCGCTGCCGGCGCTGTGGCCCTCGTTGAAGATCAGGTAGACGACCGCCAGCACGGCGCCCAGGCGCTGCTCGCGCTCGTCGGCGCTCGGCAGCTCGTAGGCCTGGCCGTTGAGCGCCTTCTTGGCGCGCACGATGCGCTGGGCCACGGTGGCCTCGGGCTGCAGGAAGGCACGTGCGATCTCGGGCGTCTCCAGGCCGCCGAGCAGGCGCAGCGTCAGCGCGACCTGGGCCTCGCGCGGCAGCACCGGGTGGCAGGCGATGAAGATCAGGCGCAGCTGCTCGTCGCCGATTTCGGCCTGGTCACGGGCGGCGTCGAGGTGGTCGACGAAGTCGGGCACGACATGGGTGCCAGCGGCCTCGTCGTCGGCCGCGAGGTGCTCATGCTCGCGCTCCAGCATCGCGCGGCGGCGCAGCCGGTCCAGGGCCTTGTTGCGGGTGGCGGTCATCAGCCAGGCGGCAGGGTTGTTGGGCTGGCCGTCGCGCGGCCAGTTCTCCATGGCAGCGATGAGGGCGTCCTGGGCACAGTCCTCGGCCTCGTCGAGGTCGCGCAGCATCTTGGCCGCCGCGCCCACGAGGCGGCTGCGCTCGATGYGCCAGACGCCGGCGGCAAGTTCAGCATGGCTCACGGCTTCAGGTGCCGTCGTAGGCACGCTTGAGGGCCGCGAGATCGATCTTCTGCATGCGCCAGATGGCCTGGAAGACACGCTGCACGCGGGCCGGGTCGGGGTCCCGGATCATGTCGAACCAGGCTGCGGGCAGGATCTGCCAGGACAGGCCCCAGGCATCCTTCAGCCAGCTGCATTCCGACGTCTTGCCACCGCCCGCGGGCAACTGCTCCCAGAGCTTGTCGATCTCGGCCTGGTCTTCGCAAGCGACGGTCAACGAGAAAGCCTCGTCGAGCTTGAAGTGGGTGCCGCCATTGAAGGCCGTCATGTGCACGCCGAACAGCTCGAAGTTGAGCAGCATGACGCTGCCGGCCTCGCCGGGCGAGTCCTGGCCCCAGCGCTGGGTGTGGATGATGCGGCCCTTGTCGGCGCCGAACACCTTCAGGTAGTGCGCCACCGCGTCTTCGGCACCGCGCTGGTACCAGATGAAGGGTGCGAGTTTTTGCTGGATCTGCATGGTCGTCTCCTTGACGTTGCGGGGTCAGGCTTGCGGCGGCATGCCGCTCATGTGGACGAGTTCCCAGTGGTGCCCGTCCAGGTCCTCGAAGCCATGGCCGTACATGAAGCCATGGTCCTGCGGCTCGCTCGGGATGTTGCCGCCGGCAGCCTTCGCCTTCGCGACCAAGGCGTCGACCTCCTCGCGGCTTTCGCAGCTCAGGCACACCCAGCCCGTCGTTGCGGTCTTGGCGTCCGGAAACGCCTTGGGGGTGAAGGTCCGCGCGAAGTCCTCGGCCAGCAGCATGGCGTAGAGGTTCTCGCCCAGCTCCATGCCGGCGCCCTTGTCGTTGGTGAATTGCGGATTGAACTTGTAGCCCACAGCCTCGAAGAAGGCCTTGCTCTTGGCCAGGTCCTTGACAGGCATGTTGACGTAGATCTGCTTGTGCATGGCGGGTCTCACTCGGGTTTGACGAGGGGTTGGACGAGATGGATGAGGTTGCCGCAGCCGTCCTCGAACATGACCGCCTTGATCGGCCCCATGTTCTCGGGCTCGCCGCGCACGACGACGCCGCGCTCGCGCAGCTTGCGGGCTTCGGCCTCGACGTCCTCGGTGACGAAGGCGGTGGCCGGGATGTTGGCCTCGAACAAGGCCTTCTGGTAGACCTTGGCCGGCGCAAAGCCCATGGGCTCCAGCGCCAGCTCGACGCCGGCAATGCCGTCGGGCGACACGACGGTCAGCCAGCGATAGGTCGGGCCCATCGGGATGTCGGCCATCTTGGTGAAGCCGAGCTTGCCCGTGTAGAAGGCCAGGGCCTTGTCCTGGTCATCGACCATGACACTCGCAATCTTGATCTGCATGGTGATTCCTTTCAGTGCGTGGATTCGGACAGGTCCTTGAGGCGCACCAGCGCCTTGGGCCAGGTGTCGTTCAGGAAATCGGTGAAGCCGTCGTCCCAGCTCTGCAGGTGCACGACGAGGCGGGTGCCGCCTTCAGGCGTGGCGCTGAAGACATAGCGCTCGTGGGCCGGTTCGGCATGCAGGCGGCTGTCGGCCACGGGCCGGCCGTCCTTGATCTCACCCACCAGCCGCAGTGACAGTCGTTCGTACGGCAAGTTCTCGTCGACGACAGCCTCCATGCCAAAGCCGCGCGGGTCCAGGAAGCGCAGCCGGCGGCCGGCCGCCCAACTGCCTTCGAAATAGGAGCCCTCGGCGAAGGCGCGGGTCCAGTCGCGGTAGGCGGTGGGGTCGAACATGCAGTCCCAGACCCGCGCGACCGGGGCGGCAATGTCGATGCTGAAGTCGAGGTCGGTCATTGGGCACCCTTCGCGCTGCGCGCTGTCCCGCCAAGCGGGAGTTGAGCGCCTTCGGACGGCCGGGCGGCGCTCATGACGTCTGGGCCTCCGAGAGCTGGCGCAGGTTCTGCAGGCCGGCCTCGAAGTCGCGGCCCACCATCTTGTCCATGTCGATGAAGACGCCCATCAGTTTGCTGATGAAGTTGGCGGGGCCGTGCATGGCCCAGCGCACCTCGGTGGCGCCGTCGGGCGTGGGCTGCAGCACGAACTCGGCCTGGTTGTGGGCCTCGAAGGGCTTCACGAAATCCAGCTTCATCTGCACGGCGCGGCCGGGCTGTTGGCTGACGATCTCCAGGCTGCCGCTGCCAACTTCCTTGCTGTCCCAGTCGTAGCGGGAGCCGATGCCGCTCGAGGCGCCGCTGTAGGCGCTCTTGATCAGCGGGTCCTTGCGCTCATAGGGGTTCCAGCGGTTGAAGGCGCGCAACTCGCTGACCAGGGGCCAGACCTTGTCGGCCGGTGCGGCGATGCGCACGTGGCGCTCGACCCGGAAAACGTCGGGCCGGGTGGCGGCATAGGCCAGCAGCAGCAACAGGGCGACACCCAGGCAGATGAAGATGATGGTGAGGTTGCTCATGGTGCGCTCCTCATTCGGCACGGATGGCCATATCGCCGCCGGGGGCGAAATCGGCGTCTTCATAGAGCCGCCGCACCTCGATCTCGCAGTCCTCGCTCAGGAAGGGCTGCGGGAAGCGGCTGGCCCAGGCCCGGGCCTCCTCGACGGAGCGCACCTGGATCAGCGTGTAGCCGGCGATCAGCTCCTTGGTCTCGGCGAAGGGGCCGTCGATGATGGTGCGGCTGCCGTCCTTGCCGTAGCGCTGGCGCCAGCCGTCGCGGCTGGGCCGCAGGCCGGCACCGTCGAGCAGCACGCCGGCGCGCGCCATCTCCTCGTGGAAGGCGCCCATCTCCTCGAACAGCTTGGCGTATTCGGGGCCGGGCGGGTCTCCGCGCTCGCTGGTGGCTCRGGCGCGGACTTGGATCATGAATCGCATGGCAGGTCTCCTGGTGACGAGGCGGCGGCTTTCGCGGCCTTCACTTGCACGACGATGCAGATGGGCCCGAATCGACACGCCTAGGGAAATTACCTAGGCCGCCTGCGCCGTGGAGACGGAGCGGAGACGGTGACCCGGCACATTGGTGGCACCTCCACGATCCGGCCACTGCGATGAACCCCTTCTCCCTGCGCTGCACCCGTCTTCCTCGCGCCGTGGCCTTCGCTGCACTGGCAGTGGCGCCGCTGCTGGCCTCGGCCCAGGTGTTCGACGCCGCGGCCGACTTCTCCAGCGCGGCCAACCCCACGGGGCCGTGGGCCTATGGCTCGACGGCGACGCTGGGCGGCAGTTTCGAGGCCTATGGCACGCCCGGCACGGTGTTCTACGGCGCCAGCAGCTGGAATGCCGGCGGGCTCACCTTTCCCGGCATGTACCCGCTGGTGTTCCACAACGGCACCGCCGCCGCCATCGACTACGGCAGCGGCGCCGTCCTGCCCGGCGAGCTGGGCCTGCACCCGGGCAACGACGGCCGGCTCAGCATCGTGCGATGGACGGCACCGCAGGCGGGCAGCTTCCGCGTCGAGGCCACCTTCACGCGCGACGACGTCGGCGTGACCGACGTCCACGTGTTGAGGAACCAGCTGGCGCTGCACGCCGTCGCGCTCGACGCGTTCCACCCCGGGTCGTCGTTCTCGCAGACCCTCGTGCTCGCCGCTGGCGACCACCTGGACTTCGCCGTCGGCTTCGGCGCCGACGGGGCCTTCAACGGCGACACGGTGGACTTGAGCCTGCGCATCGCCGCCGTGCCCGAGCCGGCGGCCTGGGCGGCCATGCTCGGCGGGCTCGGCATGCTGCTCGCCTTGCACCGGCGCCGCGCAACCGCCCGGGCGTAACAGGGGCCGATGCCGGGGCATCTCCACCGTCGCCCGCTCGGCGGCGCGCTGCCACCGAGACGGTGCCGGACGGTGGCTGACGACACTGAATTTGTCTTTTCCGATCGGAGCGTCACATGAGCCAATATCTTCCTCGTCGCAGTCTGCGCAGTCTCGCCCGGGGCACGTTGATCGCCAGCCTGCTCGCCGCGGGCCTGACGCAGGCCGCGAGCGCGGCCTCCGCCACCGACGCCTGGGACGTCAGCCAGGGCAGCGCGGTCACGCAGTTCATCGCCAACCCGGCGCTGCCGGGCAACGGGCCGGGCATGTTCGGCGGCGACGCGGGCGAGAACAGCCCGTTTTCGGGCGAGCGTTTCAACACCATATTTCCCGACCTGCTGCCCACCGGCACCGTGCACGTCATCGAATGGGCGACGCCCGCGCCCATCACGCTGCTCGGCTGGCAGCTGGAGGCCGCCGCCGACGGGGGCAACGGCGCGCGGTCCTTCGCGCATTTCACGTTGTCGGCCGAGATCGGCGGCGCCTGGGTGGCCGTGTCCAGCGTCGACACGCTCGCGCTGTACGTGGACCAGCACCTGCAGCTCGGCGACAGCTTCGCGCCGGTCACGGCCAGCCACTTCCGCGCCGAGTTCACACAGGCCACCAGCTTCTTCGGCGCTTCCGGGCCACGCGTGGTGGAGCTCGATGCCATCACCGCGGCCGTGCCCGAGCCGGGAACCTGGGCCTTGATGCTCGGCGGCCTGGCGGCACTGGCACGGCGGCGGCGCTGAACGGGAGGCCTACATGTAGCAAGGCCCGACGCCGCGGATCTCCACGGTGGCCCATTCCGCTGCCGGGCATCGCTCGGCCCAGGCCATGGCAACGGCGGGGTCTTCGGTGTCGAGCAGGAAATAGCCGCCCACCATCTCCTTGGCCTCGGCAAACGGGCCGTCCCAGACCTGGGCGTCACCGCTGCGCTTGGCATAGCGCTTGGCCGCCGTGCCCAGGGAGTTGGTGCCCAGCAGCAGGCCGGTCTCCTTGAGTTCGGCGGTGAAGTCCAGCATGCGCTGGTAGACAGCCTCGCCGGCAACGCGGCCGCGTTCGGCGCGCTGGCCCGTGGGTTCGACGATGAGCAGCATCTGGGGCATGGTCGGGTTCCGCAGTCCGTGGCAACAGGCCGGCATTCTGGCGCCTGTCGAATCTCATTCCTGGCAGTTGGGTTGAACGGCGTCATGAGCCACAGCCGAAGCGCCAGCGAGGTTTCGCTCAACGCCGCATCGGCGAGCTGCCCCGCCAGGCGGGGTCGGCCCAGCGCTGGAAGGCGCCCATCAATGCCGGCTCGCTGGACTGGCGTTCGGTCGCCAGGTTGCTGAGCGACACGACCTCGAAGCTGCGGCGGTACTTGCCCTCGGCGCGGAACTCGCGGGCCAGCAGCATCTGCGCGCCACCCGGCACCCAGCCGGCGAACTCGGCCACGCCCAGGCCCGGCTGGGCCGGCGCCGGCGGCATGACCTCGATGCGCCAGCCGCCGTTCCTGCCCGGCTCCTTCAGGAACACCCACAGCTCGCGCCAGCCATCCAGCGGCTGGGCGGCCAGGGCCAGAGCACGGCCCTCGCGGTTCAGCGAGGCCGAGGCCAGCGCGATCTGGCCATAGCTGCAGCGGCGCGCAGCCAGCTTGCCGCCCTCCTTCAACTCCACGCAGCGCTCTCCGTCCGCACCTGGCTGCAGCGCGAGCTGCACGGCGCCGAAGTCACGTGCCGTGGCGGCCGTGCCCAGCCAGCGCGCCGCGTTCACGCGCATGGCGGCGTCGGCATAGGCGGCCTGGTCGTCCTCGGTCAGCTCGGTGGGCGTGATGCCGGCGAACTCGGCCAGAGCCGGCACGGCTTCGCCACCGGCGCCACGGCGGGCCTGGGCAAAGGCCAGGCTGGCGGCAACGCTGGCGCGGCGCATCAGCAGACGGTTCTTCCAGTAGGCGGGCAGGCTGGCCGCATCGACCTGGACCAGCACCTGCTGGCGCCATTGGTCACGCGCCTCGGCCTCGCGCGGCGTAGCACGTGGGTTCAGGCAGTCGGGCCGCGTGAGGGCGAGCACCGCATGCACGCGCTGCTCGGGCGTGGCGGCCGTGACGAGCAGGCGGCGGAAGGCCTCGCCGTCGTAGCAGACCTGCACGCGACCCTCTTCCACGTCGAAGGACTCAAACTTCAGGCCATAGCGCGCTGCCACCTCCATCTGCGCGGCCAGCTGGCCCTCGGTCGGCTTGGCGGCCGGCTGTGAGGCACGGTCGGCAATGCGCTCGGCGAACATGCCCATGGCCTCCAGCGCCTCGGCGCCGCCGGGGCCGGCGAACTCGGCCGGCGTGGCCAGCTGCACATAGGCCGCGGCCAGGCCCAGCCCCAGGCCCTCGGTGCCCCATTGCTGGCGAGCCAGGCGCAGTTGCGACAGCAGCTCGGCGCTGGCGCCCTCGCCACGCGGCACCACAAGGATCTGGCCCTTGCGCAGCCAGCCCCCGCGCTCGCGGCGGTAGTCCCAGACCTGCCAGTGGTCGCCGCGCTCGGCGCGGATCTCCAGCGCCTCGCCGCGCGCCATCTGGGCCTGCAGCGAGGCGGTGTCGCGCGGCGCACCGCGCAGAGGTGCGTCCTGCACCACCAGGCCGGCGCGCGGGAACGCGGGCAGCTCGGCGGAAGGCGCGGCTTCAGCTTTGGTCATGACGACGGCGGCGACGGCGGAGGCGACGACGATCAGCGCAATGCGACGCATGATGGCTTACTCCTTCTCCGTGGTGGCTTCAGCAGCCCTCGGCTGAGCCGAGGTGCCACCCAGCAGCGCGCTGCCGATGAAGCCGCCCGAACCAGGCGGGGCAATGATGACCTGCACCTTGTCCGACAGCTTGTCGACCATGGCCTTCTGCACCAGCAGCGGGTGCTTGGTCAGCAGCGCGCCCTCGGCCGCCATCTGGCTGGCATTGGCCTTGCCCACCTGGCCCAGGCGGTAGGCCTCGGCATCGGCCAGCTTCTGGCGCGCAGAGGCCTCGGCGTCGACCTCGATGCGACGCGCCTTGGCCTGGCCTTCGGCCTGCTGGATGCGCGCGGCGCTGTCGGCTTGCGCCTCGAGAGCGCGCTGCTCGATCTGCTTTTGCTTGAAGGGCAGCACATGCTTCATGGCCTCTTCCTGGGCCTTGGCAGCAATGATCTGCTCGCGCCCGGCAGCCTCGGCGGCGGTCTCGCGGCGCACCTTGTCGGCGGCGGCGGTCAGCTCGGTCTCCTTGACCTTCTTGTCGGCGATCTCCAGCGTGTAGCGCATGCGCTCGCTGGCCAGGCTGTCGGCCAACAGGCTGTCCATGCCGCGGCGATAGTCGGGCGGCAGGTCGACCGAGCCGATCTGCACGCCCTTGAGCACGATGCCGTCACTGGCCAGCTTGGCGCGCAGCTCGGCTTCCAGCGCCGCGGCGATCTCGGCGCGCTGGCTGGAAAAGATCTCGCGCACGGTGCGCTTGGCGATCTGCTTGTAGACGACGGCCTGCACGGCCGGCGCGATGACGTCGGCCTCGATGTTGTCGGGCAGTTTGCGCGACAGCTCGGCCAGGCGTTTCTCATCCACGGCCCAGCGCACATTCATGTCCAGGCCCAGTGACAGGCCTTCCACCGACTGCAGCGGTGCCGAGCCCTGGGCCTTGGCGATGGCTTCAGGGTGGTAGCTCTGATCGCGCAGCGGGAACAGGCGCACCTCGTGCAGGCCGGGGATGCGGATGAAGCTGCCTTCGCGGAACTCACTGGTGCCGCCGCTGAACTGGTTGGTGCGCAGCGCGGCCTGGCCGTGGGGCACGGCCTGCAGGGGCGGGTGGGTGACGACGGCATAGCCGGCGCCGGTCACGGCCGTCAGGATCAGCAGCGGAGGCAGGGCGCGGCGCAGCGAACGGGCGGCCGTGGGCGCAGCTTCAAGGCCGCGGCTGGCTCCGCGGCTGAAGGCGTGGCGGATGGAAGCGGCGAGGGTCTTGAGGCGTTGCAGCATGGTGATGAGCTCCTTGGGCGATGTGCACCGGTGTTCGATGCATGGCGGCCATGGTTCCCAGTCATGCGGGAAGGGACGAGAGCGACGCGCGGTGGGTTTCTTCCGACGTCATGGAAGGAATCTTCCGGACATGTCAGCATCCACCTTCGTGGGCCATCCCCTCAATGCAGACGACATGTACCGTCAAGCCGGTACATGTCACATTCGAACGCCGTGAGCCAGTGCCTACGCTTGGCAACCTACCAAGGAGACCTCATGAAAAGCCTGTTCATCGCCGGTGCCTGCCTGCTTGCCAGCTCGCTGGCCGTGGCCGCCGAAGCCACCGTGACCCTCAACCTGGCCGAAAAGCAGGGCGATGGCGCTGCGCTCGGCACCGTCCGCATTGTCGAGACACCTTATGGCCTGGCCTTCTATCCCCAGCTGAAGGGCCTGCCGCCCGGCCTGCATGGCTTCCATGTCCACGAGAAGCCCTCCTGCGCGCCCGCCGAGAGCAACGGCGCCGTCGTGCCGGCCGGTGCCGCCGGCGGCCACCTCGACCCGCAGGGCAGCAAAAAGCATGGCGAGCCCTGGGGCGACGGCCACCTGGGCGACCTGCCGCCGCTGTATGTGGGTGCCGACGGCACCGCCACGTCGCCCGTGCTGGGCCCGCGGCTCAAGCTGGCCGATGTCAAAGGCCATGCATTGATGGTTCACGCCGGCGGCGACAACCACGCTGACCATCCGATGCCGCTGGGCGGCGGTGGTGCACGCATGGGCTGTGGCGTGATTGGCGGCTAAGCCAGATCCTCGTGGATGCAGAGGTAGTTGCCCTCCGTGTCCTTGAACCACGCCGCCTTCTCGGACCCCAGCACGCAGACGTGGTCGACGGTCTTGAAGTCCGGGAAGTCGTAGTCCTCGAAGACGACGCCCGCCCGCTTCAGCTCGGCGATGCTGGCGGCAATGTCGTCCACCTTGAAGCTGATGGCTGTGTGGTCGGCCTTGGTGCCGCCCGGCTTGGGGAAGAGGGCCAGCGTGCTGCCGCTCACGCTATAGACAAACTTGCCATCCGGCTTCAGGCCGCCGGGCACCAGGCCCAGACAGCCTTCGTAGAAAGCCCGGGCCCGGGCCATGTCGGCCACGGGCAGCATCGTCGTGACGGGAGCGCTGTTCAGCATATGCAGTCCTTTCGCTCGTGCCGGTCACGCGGGAGGCTGGCCGGGCGTCGAGCATAGGACGGGCGCCAAGCCGGCGCCACCTCCGATCAGTGGATGGGATTCCTAGGCATCGCCCGCCAGGACGGGCCTGAAGAAGCTGCGCTCGTAGCTCAGGAAGCACTGCGTTTCCTTCGCATATGCAAAGGCAGCCTGGCATTCCGGGTCTTGAAGCGAGCGGTTGCGGTAGTCCTCGTAGGCCGCCAGAGACGGAAAAGAGAACAAGGCCAGCGCGATGTTGTTGGCGCCCTCCGACGGCAGGAAGTAGCCATGGTGCGTGCCGCCGAATTTCGCGACCAGGGGCAGCCAGAGCTTGCCGTAGTACTCGAATTCCTTGGTCTTGTTGGGATCGATGACGTAGCGCAGATAGCAGGTGATCATGTAGGCGAGCCGCAGTTCAGTGAACTGCAGATTCTGCGGCGCATTCGCAGGCCAAGGCGACATGCAGCGGGCGCCGGCCTTTTCGCCAGAATCCCGCCATGCCCAAGCTGACTGCCGCCGACACCACCGCCGCCGTGGACCAGTTCATGGCGACCCTCGACCACCCCTTCAAGCCAGAGATCGAGGCACTGCGCCGGGCCATCCTCGCCGTGGACCCGTCCATCGCCGAAGGCATCAAATGGAATGCGCCGAGCTGGCGCACGAGCGACTACTTCGCCACCACCCATCTGCGCAGCAAGACCGGCCTGGGCCTGATCCTGCACCTGGGCGCCAAGGCCCGCGAGTTGCCCGAAGGCGGCCTGCAGATCACGGATCCCGCCGGCCTGCTGAAGTGGCTGGGCAAGGACCGCGCACAAGTCGAATTCACCTCTGCAGTCGACTTCACGGCCAAGCTGCCTGCGCTGCAGGCAGTGCTGAAGGGCTGGATCCGCCACGTCTAAGCCATGGCGGCCAAGCGGAAGAATCCTTCCGCGACCGGCTGTGCAGGCCTCCACATAATCACCGCATGCCCCGCATCGCCGTCATCGAAGACGACCCCACCACCAGCGAACAGCTGGCCGGCTGGATTCGCACCGCCCGCCCCGAGCTGACCGTCGACCAATGGTTCGACCGCGACGCCGCCGAAGCGGCCCTGCTGCGCGAGCGCTATGACCTCGTCGTGCTCGACATCGAGCTGGGCCGCGAACGCAATGCCGGCGTGGCGCTGATCAACGAGATCAACAAGCAGGGCCTGGGCACGCCGGTGCTGGTGGTGTCGGCCATGCCGGCGGCCATCTACCGCAGCATCATGAAGGCGCTGGATGCCTGGGACTATCTGCAGAAGACGACCTTCGACGAGGCCGAGTTCATCGAGACCTTCCTCGACATCCTGCGCACGGCTCGGCTGAAGGAACCTGTCAAGGCCATCGCCAAGGCCGAGGACAGCAGCCTGCAGCTCGACCCGCTGAAGCAGCGCACCCCCATGTGGCGCGGCCAGCGCATCAACCTGCCGCTGACGGCCCAGCGCATCCTCGCGACCCTGCACGCGCGCGCCGGCGAGGTGGTCAGCTACGAGGAGCTGTTCGACGTCGTCAAGAGCGGCCGCAACCGCGACAACGTGCGCAAGCATGTGGCGACCATCCGCGATGCGTTCAGGGACGTGGACCCGACGTTTGACGGCATCGAGAACATCCCGATGCGCGGCTTTCGCTGGACCCCTGGCGGATGAAGCTCGGCCGGGTTGATTTCCCGCTGCCCGACATGCCGCGCCTCGGCGTCGCGGCCTTTCGCAACCGCATCGTCTTCCACCTCGTCTTCATCGCCCTGGCCCTGGCCACGCTGGCCCTGGCGCTGGCCCTGTTGAACGAGGAGCGGCAGCGCAATGCGCAGCGCTACGAGCAGACCTTCGCCAAGTCGCTGGCCGAGATCGTGGCCCAGCTCCGCCACCCCTCCGGCCAGCTGGCGCTGATGAACCCCGAGCCGGCCCAGGTCGAGGCCGGCTGGGTCGCGCCGCTGCTGCTGCCTTTCGCGGCCATCGACTTTGACGACGCAACCAAGGCCCAGCGAGCCGTTGAGATGGCCGGCTGCGCACTGCAATACCCGGGCGGCGCCAGCCTGTGCACGGCAGTGGGCAGCAATGCCTATGCGGGCGGCTTCATCTATCTCGTGGCGGCACTGGATGCGCCGCCGCTGGTCTCGCGTGAGCGCGGCACGCTGGAGCTGGCCGACGTGCACCGCGTGCGCATCAGCCTGAAGCGCGACGGCGCCGAGCAGTACTGGCTGGCTCCCGTCGAGATGCTGGACGCCCAGCGCGGCCAGCTGCCCGGCTTCACGGTCAACGAGGCCGGCAACACTGCGACGCTGCCGCACAAGGCCCGGCCGCAACGCGACTTCCGTGGCTGGGTCTGGCGCGAGGGTCCCTGCCTGAGCACGGCCGAGCCTTGCCCGCGCCGCACGACGGTCTCCATCCGCCTGCCGGTCGAGGCCTTTCGCGAGGCGCTGTTCCGCCCCGGCGGCCCGCAATGGCCGCCGGCGGACCTGTCCCGCACCGGCCTGCGCCTGGCCCTGCTCGGCCCTGGCGGCACCGTGCTGTTCGACAGCAGCAGTGCCGCGGCTCAAGCGCCGCTGTCTCTGGCGCGGCTGTCCGGCACGCTGGCGCCCGGCGAGACGCTGAGGATCACCCGCGGCAGCAACGTCGTCGCGCTGCTGCAGGGCGCCGACGAGACCGGCACACCGCCGTCGCCCTGGCTGACGGCCCTGATCCAGCACCTGCCCGCGCCGGCCACGCCGCGCACGCTGCAGGCCCGGGACGGCGTGACGACACCGGCGGGCCGCTTCGACATCACGCTGAGCGGTGACCTGCAAGGACTGGACCGGTCTTTGAGCGCCAGCGCTGCCCGCCTGGCCTGGCCCGTGGGCGCGATGCTGGCCGCCATTGCCCTGGCCTGGCTCATCATCGAGATGGGCCTGATCCGCC
Organism: Roseateles sp. P5_B10; assembly: GCF_056400485.1. NCBI lineage: Bacteria > Pseudomonadati > Pseudomonadota > Betaproteobacteria > Burkholderiales > Sphaerotilaceae > Roseateles > Roseateles sp. P5_B10. The sequence goes on along the minus strand of NZ_JBFULE010000008.1, from coordinate 10,182 downwards.
GCGTCGCGATGCTGACGAAACGCGCCGCCGCGCTGTCGCACCAGCTGCAGTCGCCCGAGCGCTTCGAGCTCGGCACGCTGGACGTGGCCGACCTGCGCGGCCGCGACGAGCTGGGCATCCTGGCCGGCAGCTTGTCGGACCTGCTGCAGCACGCCCGCGACAGCCTGCGCCGCGAGCAGCTGCGCGCCGAGCGCGAGCACGACCAGTGGCATGCCGTGGGCCACGAGATCATGTCGCCGCTGCAGTCGCTGATGCTGCTGCACGGATCGGAAGCCGATCCGAGCCGGCGCTATGTGCAGCGCATGCAGCAGGCCGTCAAGGTGCTCTACGGCCAGGCCTCACCGAGCGAGGCCCTCGCCGCCGCGACGCTGGCCGTGGGCCGGCTGGACCTGGACGCCTTCCTGCGCCAGGTGGCCGGGAACGCGGCCTATGCGGGCATCGCCAACGTCACCTACGCGCCGAACGAACCGGTCTGGGTACAGGCCGACGAGTACCCGCTGGAAGACGCCATCACCCATGTGCTGACCAATGCCGACCGCTACCGCGTGGCCGGCACGCCCATCACGCTGGCGCTGCGCATCGAAGGCGAGCTGTCCATCATCGACATCCACAACCAGGGCCCGCAGATCGCCGAGGATCAGCTCACGCGCATCTTCGACTACGGCGTCAGTGATGCCGAGCCGGAGAACGGCCAGCGTCGCGGCCAGGGGCTGTTCGTTGCCAAGACCTATCTGGCCAAGATGGGCGGCAGCATCGCGGCGCGCAATGTCGCCGACGGCGTCGTGTTCGAGATCAAGCTGAGACGGAGCTGATCAGCGCTTGCGGACGCGGCCCAGCAGCTCGCGCACTGCGAGCTCGGAACTCAGCGACATCTCCAGCGGCGCCCGCACCAGCCCGGCATGGCCGTACTGCAGGTTCTCGTAGACCTCGGCCGCAGCGGGGAAGTGGTCGAGCAGGCCCGCCAGCGTCGGATGGCCCTGGTGCTCGTGCAACTCGGCACCAAGCTTCTGGACGAGGAGTTGGTATTGATGAGGGTCCGCCGCATGACCCTGGCCTTCGAGCGCCTGCAGCAACTGGGCCAGGCGCACGAGGGACAGCAGTTCGGCGGGGACAGCGAGCTTGATGACGGAAGGCATGCGTCCCACATGCCGCCACCCCCACACATTTCAAGCCGCCCGGTTGCGGCATGTTGCACACCGGCCCGCACAATCAGCGCCAGGAGGCCTCCCGATGAAGTTCCTGCCCGATGAAACCTATGCCCTGCTCGACGCCAACGGCGGCATCCACCAGGAGGTGGGCGGCCGCGAGTTCTGGAACCAGCCGCAAGAGGCCCTGGACGCACTGGGCAAGGACTGGCTGGTGTCGGAGTTCCTCTGCGACGCCGACTGGGGCAGCTGGGAGATGCATCCCCACGGCGAGGAGTTCGTCTACCTGCTGGACGGCGACATCGAATTCCTGATGGAGACCGCCGAAGGCGTTGCCACCGCCCAGCGCATCACCGACCGCGGCGCCGTCGTCGTGCCGCGCGGCGTCTGGCATACGGCCAAGGTGCTCCGGCCCAGCCGGATGTTTTTCATCACGATGGGCGCCGGCACCCAGCACCAACCCGCGTGAAGAGGACCTCCCATGCCCCGCGACATCGTCTACACCCCCAAGGCCGCCAAGCCGCCCCCGATGTACAGCCAGGCCGTCAAGGCGGCGGGGCTGGTCTTCGTGTCCGGCACGGCGCCGACAGATCCCGAGACCGGCCTGTTCGTCGGCACGACGGTGCAGGAACAGACCCGCCAGTGCCTGACCAACATCGCCGCTATCCTCGACGCTGCAGGCAGCGCCATGGACAGAATAGTCAGCGTCACCATCGTGCTGGCCGACGAGGACGACTTCGCCGGTATGAACGAGGAATATCTGCGCTGGTTCCCGGTCGACCCGCCGGCCCGCCAGGGCGCCAAGCTGCCCGCCCGCGTACCGGGGCTGAAGGTGTCCATCGCGGCCATCGCTGAAGCCTGACACCGCCCATGGACGAGGACTTCGACTGCCAGCGCTGCGGCGCCTGCTGCGCCGTGTTCCGCGTGTCCTTCTACTGGGCCGAGGCCGACGACGCGCCGAGCGGCACCGTGCCGGTGGCGCTGACACGGCCGGTTGGTTCCCTGCACCGCTGCATGGCTGGCACCGAGACTCGGCCGGTGCGCTGCATCGCATTGCGCGGCGAGGTGGGCCAGGAAGTGGGCTGCAGCATCTACGCCCAGCGCTCCAGCACCTGCCGCGGCGTGCAGCCCGGCGACAGCCAATGCCTGAAGGCGCGTGCGGCCCATGGCCTTGAAAGCCCGCGCCACGCCGCCATCTCGGCAGGTCTGCCCCAACACCTGCTGCCATGAAATCCCTCGGCAAACGCGCCACCGGCCTCCGTCTTGAACGCATGCGGGCGTCGCCGCGCTACCTGGCCACGGAGGCAGGCGAGGGCTTTCGCAACGTCCATCCCATCCAGCCGGGGCTGCGTGACCGCAGCGAGCGGCCATCGCTGGGCGATTTCATCTGCTCCGAAGGCCGCCGCACGCCCGCCGGCACCCTGCCCTCGGTCAATCCGCTGGACGCCTGGCTCAAGCCCACCGACACCGGCCTGCGCGCCACCTGGCTCGGCCACTCCACGGTGATGATCGAGATCGACGGCCTGCGTGTGCTGACCGACCCCGTCTGGGGCAAGCGCGCCTCACCTTCGCAGCTGGCCGGGCCGAAACGCTTCCAGCCGGTGCCGCTGGCCTTGAAGGCCTTGCCCAAGCTGGACGCCGTCGTCATCTCCCACGACCACTACGACCACCTGGACATGGGCACGGTCAAGGAGCTGGTGAAGCTGCAGGAGGTGCCCTTCATCACCTCGCTGGGCGTCGGCGCCCACCTGGAGGCCTGGGGCATCCCGGCGGAGCGCATCGTCGAGCTGGACTGGTGGGAGCACTGGCAGGCGCCGAACTCCGAACTGCGCATCCATGCGGCGCCGTCGCAGCATTTCTCGGGCCGCTCGCTGACCGACCGCAACGCCACGCTGTGGTCGTCCATCGTCATCGAGACGCCGAAACACCGCGTCTTCTTCAGCGGCGACACGGGCCTCACCAGCGAGTACGCGGCCATTCGCGAACGCTTCGGGCCCTTCGATCTGGTCATGCTCGAAGTGGGCGCCTTCCATCCGTCCTGGGGCGACATCCACCTCGGGCCTGAAAACGCGCTCAAGGCCTACCAGCTGCTCGGCGGCGGCGCCTTCCTGCCGGTGCACTGGGGCACCTTTTCATTAGCCCTGCATGACTGGGATGCACCGGCCGAGACATTGCTGGAACTTGGCCCGAAGCAGGGCGCCCAGCTGCTGATGCCTCGTCTGGGTGAGGCGGTCGAGCCTGCCAAGGGCGAGCCCGCTACGCCGTGGTGGCGCGAGGCCGATGCGCCGGCGCGCAAAAGCGCCAGGCCGGCGGAGCCCCAAGACCCCGCCAAGATGCCCAAGGCCATGCCCTGGCCCTTGGATTAATTCGAGGAGCTGGCGGCTGAGCCGCTGCCTTCGACCTTGTTCGCCGTCTTGCGCACAGCATTGCTGGTTGCGTCGGCACCGCGCTTGACGCCGCTGGCCGCCGCATCCACACCGTGTGCGACACCGCGGGCAGCTGCACTGGCGCCCTTCTCCACGCCGCGCACCGTCGCCTTGGCACCGCGCTCGATGCCGCTCGCCGCTGCGTGCACGCCACGGGCAACCCCGCTGGCCGCAGCCTGGGCGCCGCGCGTCACGGCGCCTTCGATCTTTTCGAGCGTGGACGGAGGTTCATCGGCCGCCATCGCGGGCGCACCGATCAACAGGCCGGCAAGAACCAGGGCGGTGGACTTGGGTTTCACGAGTCTTCCAATCCGTGGGGAGGAGAGGCTGATTCTGCATGCAGCTCGCCGCCCCACGCCGCGGGGTCCACGTCGGCCACGCTCTGCGTGAAAACCCAGTGGTGGCCGGCGAAGTCGCGCACGCCGTATTGCCGCTCGCCGAAGGGGTAGGTTGTCGGCGCGCCGGCCGCCGCGGCGCCAGCCGCTGCCGCACGGGCGTGGTGGGCATCGACATCGGCCACTCGCACCATGACCGAGTGCGACGAACAGCCGTCCGGCGTCACCTCTCCCTGCTTGACCACCAAGGCGCCACCGCCCGGCACGCTCATCTGCACACGATGGTCGGCAATGCGCAGCCGCACCGCGAAGCCGAAGGCGCGACAGAGCCAATCGGCCGCGGCGTTGACGTCCGGATAGGCCAGTTCGGGCAGGACGGTCGCAGCGGGAATGGAGCGATTGGCTTGCATGCCCGCAGTTTGCGTCAGCGCGACACGATGGGGAAGGTTCCCGTTGCCTTGTCCATCAGGCTCAGGAAGCGGCCCAGATCGATCTTGCTGCCGCTCACCTTGACGTCGTCCGACAGCAGCAGGTCCTTGGCGCCGGCGGTGCCGGCCATCATCCTGACGAAGAAAGCTTTGGTCAGCGTCAACGTGGCGTTGGCATCCGCGGCCGGCTCGGCGCGGCGGTGGTGCAGCACGGCGTTCTCGATCCACAGCACATAGCTCTCCTTGGTGTCGGTCAGCACCAGGTTGATCTTGAAGTCCTTGCCCTCGGCGGCCGGGCCGTTGAGGCCGGCGGCCATGGCCTCGAGGAAGCGCTCGATGGGCGTCTGGGCCAGCATGTCAAGGAAGGCTGCGCGGTTGACGCCCTGCTTGGGCGCGCCACCGCGCAGCTCGGCGGCGGCCGTCAGGTAGCTGTTGCGCCAGGTGGAGGCCTCGGCCACATAGCCGAGCTGGTCGTAGGCGCGCGCCAGCAGCTCGCGCGCGGCCTTGTGGCCGGCATCGGCGAAGACGACGTGGTTCAGCAGCTCGGCGGCCCAGCGGTAGTCGCCCTGGTCGAAGGCCGTCTGCGCGGCGGCCACGGCCTTGTCGGCGCCGCCGGCCAGGGCCACATAGCGCTTGGCGACGTCCACCGGCGGCAGTGGGTCCAGGTGGGCGGGGTTGCCGTCGTAGGCGCCGAGGTAGAACTGGTAGACGGCCTTGACGTTGTGGCGCAGGTCGCCGTAGTAGCCGCGTGCGCCGAAGTGGCCCTGCAGCGACTTGGGCAAGCGGATCTGGTCGGCGATCTCCGCCGGCGTCAGGCCCGCATTGATGAGGCGCACCGTCTGGTCGTGGGTGTATTTGTAGACATCGCGGTGCTTGGTGATGAAGTCGGCGATGCGCTCATGGCCCCAGACCGGCCAGTTGTGCTGGCCGACGTAGACCTCGGCATCGCCGAGCTGGTCCAGCGCACTCTGCATGTAGCCGGCCCAGCGCAGCGCGTCGCGCACCTTGGCGCCGCGCACGGGCAGCAGGTTGTGCATGGTCTGCGCGAGGTTCTCGGCACCGCCGTAGACCTTGAGCGACGGCACCGAGAAGGTCATCTCCGCCGGCGCCTCGGCGCCGGGCACGTTGTGGAAGACGACGCGCACGCCGTCCAGCACGCGCTCCTCGGTGGGTTGCGTGATGAGGTCGGTCGGCGCCAACACGCCGAAGCTGCCGTAGCCCACGGCCTTGCCCAGGCCGGTGTCGACCAGGCCCTTGGGCGAGCGTTCCAGGTTCTTGCCGAACTGGTAGGCGGAGCGCCGGCCCATGGCGGTGCCGACCATGACGTTCTCGCTGGTGGCCTCTTCCATGAAGCCCGCCGAAGCGATGACCGGCACGGTGCGCGCCTGCTCGGCCGTCAGCACGCCCAGGGCGCCGCCGAAATGGTCGATGTGGCTGTGCGAGAACAGCAGCGCGGTGACCGGTTTGTCACCCAGGTGTTTGCGAGCGAAGGCCATGGCCGCGCTCGCGGTCTCGCGGCAGGTCAGCGCGTCGACGACGATCCAGCCGGTCTTGCCCTCGATCAGCGTGATGTTGCCCATGTCGAAGCCGCGCAGCTGGTAGACGCCGTCGACCACCTTGAAGAGGCCGATCTGCGCGTTGAGCTTGGCGTGGCGCCAGAGACTCGGATTGACGGTGGGCGGCGCCGCGCCATCGACGAACTTGAAGGCGTCGAAGTCGATCAGCACGCTGCCGTCGACCGCGAGGATCTTGCCCTCCGGGCGGGCGATGAGGCCGCGCTTGGCATCCTCGAAGCCCTGGGCCTCGTCCAGCGGCAGGGCCTGCGCGAACTGCGCGTTCGCCTGCACCGTCGTCGCGCTGGCATCGCCGGAGGGCGCTGCGGTTTCACGGCTGCAGCCGGCGAGGGCCAGGACTGCGGCGATTAGGGTCATCGTCTTCATTTCGTCTCCATTGAGCTATGGGCACGGTTTTCGGGCCGAGCGCAGGGCCGCTCCCAAGCCGGCCCGCCGTGGCGATGTGCTTGCCGGTCGATCCGGCAAGCATCGCCGTCCCCTCGGGGGACCGACTGGGCGCGCCCGCGTTCAGGGCGGCGCGGCTGGGCGAGGGGCTCAGACATCTTTGCGGATCATGTCGGCGGCCTTCTCGCCGATCATGATGGTGGGGGCGTTGGTATTGCCACCGACGATGGTGGGCATCACCGAGGCGTCGACGACGCGCAAGCCACCGATGCCGTGCACACGCAGTCGCGCATCGACGACGGCCATCGGATCGCGGCCCGCGGGGCCCATCCGGCAGGTGCCCACCGGGTGGTATTGCGTATCGGCACGGGCGCGGATGTCGGCGGCCAGCGCCTCGGTGTCGTCGGCGCGCACCGGGTAGAGCATGTCACCGCGCAGGCCGTCGAAAGGCTTGGATTCGATGAGGCGCTGCTGCAACCGGGCGCCCCTCAGCAGCAGCCGCATGTCGCGCTCATCGCTGAGGAAGCGTGGGTCGATGCGCGGTGCCAGCTGCGGGTCGGGCCCGGCCAGCTCCACCGTGCCGCGGCTGTGCGGCCGCAGCACGTCGACATGGCAGGAGATGCCGTGGCCCCAGTGCAGCTTGCGGGCGTGGTCGTCGACGATGCCGAGCACGAAGACGAGTTGCAGGTCGGGCACGGTCACATCCGCCGAGGAGCGCAGGAAGGCGCCGGACTCGGCAATGCTGCTCGTCAGCAGGCCCTTGCGATGGCGCCGCCATTCGCCCACCGCCCGCGCCAGCCGCGCGCCGCCGCGCAGCGAGACGCCGAAGGTGGGCGTGTCCGAGCTGCAGCGCCAGGTCTGCACATAGTCGATGTGGTCCTGCAGGTTCTGGCCGACGCCGGGCAGGTCGTGCTGCACCTCGACACCCGTCTGCCGCAGGTGTGCGCCAGGCCCGATGCCCGAGAGCATCAGCAGCTGCGGCGAACCGAAGGCGCCGGCGCTGAGCAGGACCTCGCGGCGCGCACGCACGAAGCGGGATTGGCCGTGGACGCGGTAGTCCACGCGCACCGCGCGGCCATTGGCCAGGCGCAGCTTCGTCGCCTGCGCGTGGGTGATGACCTTGAGGTTCGGGCGGCCCAAATTGGGCGTCAGATAGGCCTTGGCGGCGCTGCAGCGCTCGCCGTTGACTTGCGTGACCTGGTAGACGAAGGAGCCGAACTGCTCGGCGCCGTTGTAGTCGCCGATATGGGGCACCCCCTGCAGCGCCGCGGCGGTCAGGAAGGTCTGGTTGATGGGGCTCGCGCTGCGCGGCAGCGTCACGTTCAGCGGCCCGCCACGGCCGTGCAGCGGGCAGTCGCCGAACTGCTCGTTGTGCTCGGCGCGGCGGAAATAGGGCAGCACCTCGTCATACGACCAGCCGGCGTTGCCGAAGCTCGCCCATTGGTCGTAGTCGTGGCGGTGGCCGCGCACATAGAGCATGGCGTTGATGGAGCTGCTGCCGCCCAGGGTCTTGCCGCGCGGCTGGTAGCCGCGGCGGCCCATCAGGCCGGGCTGGGGCACGGTCTGGTAGGCGTAGTTGTTGATGCGGGTGGRCACCATGGCGACGACGCCGGCCGGCGCGTGGATGAGCACGCTGCTGTCCGGCCCGCCGGTTTCCAGCAAGGCCACCGTCACGCCGGGGTCTTCGCTCAGGCGCGCGGCCAGCACGCAGCCCGCCGAACCGGCACCCACGATCACGTAATCGAACTCCACGGCGCTTGCCTCCTCCAACCTCTGAGCGGGCCGGGGAGCGAAGGATGGAAGCCGGCAACCAATACGTCCAACGCATAATTGGTTGGCATTCATTGCGTTCACTGCATAGCAACCCAGATCCGGCAGTCGGCCGCTCCCCATGGCGCCATGCCTTCAACCTCGGCACGCCGGCCGATTTGCCACCCTCGCCGCTTCGATGAACAACGCTGCACGCCCGCTGGTCGGCCGCTGCAAACCGCAGGCGGCGTTGCTTCTCCTCGTGGGCATCAGCCCACTTCGTCGGCGCGCCTTGCCGGCGGCTCGCCTCGTCCGCCCCTCGGACGTGCCCAACTGCCGGATCTAGGTTGAACCTCCGCCAGCTCTCCCATCTGATCGCCCTCGCCGACGAGGGCCGCTTCGTCGCCGCGGCGGAGCGTGTGCACCTGAGCCAGGCCGCCTTCAGCCGCAGCATCCAGGCCCTCGAAGCCCATTGGGGGCTGCGCCTGTTCGAGCGCGGGCCGCTGGGCGCGGTGCTGACGCCGGCCGGCCGCACGCTGGTGGAGCGCGCCCGCCGCCTGGTCTTCGACGCCGACTGCCTGGAGCGCGACGCCGACCTGCTGCGCGGCGGCCTGCTGGGCGACCTGGCCTTTGGCGCGGGGCCCGTGCCGGCCGCCGTGCTGGTGCCGCCGCTGCTGGCCGAGCTGCGCCGCCAGGCGCCCGGTGTTATCGCCCGCGTGCGCTACGGCAATGTCGACAGCCTGCTGACCTTGCTCACCGACGAGGCCATCGAGTTCTTCGTCGCCGACCCGCGCATGCTGACCGACGCCAGCCGGCTGGAGATGGCGCCGGTAACGCGCATCCGCGGCGCCGTCTATGCCCGCGCGGGCCATCCGTTGTTGGACGCCACGACCGTGACAGCGGCCGACCTGGTGCACTACGGCCTGGCCATGGTGTCGGTGTCGCCGCAGCTGCAGGCCTATGTGGCCCAGGGCCTGGGCTTTGCAACGCCGGCCGAGCTGCCCGTCGTCGTCGAATGCGACGACCTCGTCACGCTGGCCCGGCTGGCGGCCGACGGCGACCTGCTGGCCGCGCTGCCACGCTCCCTGCCCATCATCCAGACCCTGGGCCTGCAGCCCGTGCGCGGGCTCAAGACGATGAGCGAGCTCTATGTCGACGCCCACGCCGTCTGGTTGCGCGGCCGCACGCTGGCGCCGGCGGCGGAGACGGCAATCCGGCTGTTCAGGGCGGTGGCGGGGTCGGGTGGGTGACGAGGAGGCCCGCAGCGCCGAACCGCGTCCAGATGCTCACGACAGCGCCTCGATGCAGATAGGCCACCACGTCGGCCCCTAGGCCCACCGAGTGCAGCGATTCATAAGCGCTCACCGGTCAACGTCGCTCAGCCCGCCGCCGCCATCCTCTCCGCCAACCAATCCACAAACACCCTCACCCGCGACGACAGCTGGCGGGCATGGGGATACAGCACATAGACCGGCATAGGCGTCGGCTGCCAGTCGGCAAACACCTCGACCAGCTCGCCGCTCGCCAGTTCTTTCTCGAAGTTGTAGCGCGGCGCCTGGATGAAGCCCAGGCCGGCCAGGCAGCAGGCGCCATATGCCGTCGCGCTGCTGACGGTGACCGGGCCGGGCAGCGTGAGGCTGTGCGCCTCGCCATCGACGATGAAGTCGAAGGGCAGCACGCGACCGCTGCTGCCGATGTAGTTGACGGCCTGGTGGGTGGCGAACTCTTCCAGCGTGAGCGGCAGGCCGCGGCGCTCGATGTAGTCGCGGCTGGCGCAGGTGACCTGGCGCAGCTGGGCAACGCGCCGGCCCACCATGGACGAATCCTTGGGTTCGCCCGAGCGCAGCACGCAGTCCACGCCCTCGCGCACGAGGTCGACAAAGCGGTCGCCAAGGCCGATCTCCAGCTCGACGTCGGGGTAGCGGGCATGGAAGTCGCCGAGGTAGGGCAGCACGAAGCGCTGGGCCTGGTTGCCCTGCATGTCCACGCGCAGCTTGCCGCGCGGCTTGAGCTGGGCGGTGCGGAACAGGTCCTCGGCCTCGCCGACGTCCTGCAGGATCTGCTGGCAGCGCAAGTAATAGGCCTGACCGTCCAGCGTCGGGCTCACATGCCGCGTCGTGCGGTTGAGCAGGCGCACACCC